>NZ_JAVRHI010000339.1:0-42086 GCF_034105845.1 Streptomyces sp. CRN 30
CCCCCCCGCCCGTTGACCGGCGTGGAGCCGGTTCGTGGCGCGGCGGCCTAAGAAACGACCGCCGCGCCCGTCGACTTGGCCACCGGTTCGGAGTCGCCTTCGTCACCCATGATGATCCCGCGCCGCTTGGACACGTACACCGCGCCCACGATCACGGCGATCGCCACCACGGCGACGACCACGCGCAGGGTGACGCTCCGGTCCGCGCCGTAACTGAACTGGACCACCGCGGGCGCGATGAGCAGCGCCACCAGGTTCATCACCTTCAGCAGCGGGTTGATCGCGGGGCCCGCGGTGTCCTTGAACGGGTCACCCACCGTGTCGCCGATCACGGTCGCCGCGTGGGCCTCGCTGCCCTTGCCGCCGTGATGACCGTCCTCGACGAGTTTCTTGGCGTTGTCCCACGCGCCACCGGAGTTCGCGAGGAAGACCGCCATCAGCGTGCCCGTGCCGATCGCACCCGCGAGATAGGCCCCGAGCGCGCCGACGCCGAGCGTGAACCCGATGGCGATGGGCGCCATGACGGCGAGGAGACCGGGCGTGGCGAGCTCCCTGAGGGCGTCCTTGGTGCAGATGTCGACGACCCTGCCGTACTCGGGCTTTTCGCTGTAGTCCATGATCCCGGGCTTCTCGCGGAACTGCCGGCGGACCTCGTACACGACCGCTCCGGCCGACCGCGAGACCGCGTTGATCGCCAGCCCCGAGAAGAGGAAGACGACCGCGGCGCCCGCGATGAGACCCACCAGGTTGTTCGGCTGTGAGATGTCCATCACCAGGCTCATCGGACCACCGTCGCCGACCTTCTCGCCGACGTCCCGCGCCGCCGTGACGATCGCGTCGCGGTACGACCCGAAGAGCGCCGCGGCCGCGAGCACGGCCGTGGCGATGGCGATGCCCTTGGTGATGGCCTTGGTGGTGTTGCCCACGGCGTCCAGCTCGGTGAGCACCTGCGCGCCGGCGCCCTGGACGTCGCCGGACATCTCGGCGATGCCCTGCGCGTTGTCCGAGACCGGACCGAAGGTGTCCATGGCGACGATGACGCCGACCGTGGTGAGCAGGCCGGTGCCGGCCAGCGCCACCGCGAAGAGCGCCAGCATGATCGACGTACCGCCGAGCAGGAACGCCCCGTACACGCCCAGCCCGATCAGCAGGGCGGTGTACACGGCCGATTCCAGACCGATGGAGATGCCCGCGAGGACGACCGTGGCCGGGCCGGTGAGCGAGGTCTTGCCGATGTCCCGCACCGGGCGGCGGGTGGTCTCGGTGAAGTAGCCGGTCAGCTGCTGGATCAGCGCGGCCAGCACGATGCCGATGGCCACCGCGACGAGCGCGAGGATCCGCGGATCGCCGTCCTTGCCGATGATCTCCGGGTCGGTGACGCCCTCCAGGCCCGCGTACGAGGACGGCAGGTAGACGAAGACCGCCAGGGCCACGAGGGCCAGCGAGATCAGCGCGGAGATGAAGAAGCCGCGGTTGATGGCGGTCATGCCGCTGCGGTCGGCGCGGCGGGGGGCCACCGCGAAGATGCCGATCATCGCGGTGACCACGCCGATCGCGGGCACGAGCAGGGGGAACGCGAGCCCGGCGTCGCCGAAGGCGGCCATGCCGAGGATCAGCGCGGCCACCAGGGTCACGGCGTACGACTCGAAGAGGTCGGCCGCCATGCCCGCGCAGTCGCCGACGTTGTCGCCCACGTTGTCGGCGATGGTCGCGGCGTTACGCGGATCGTCCTCCGGAATGCCCTGCTCCACCTTGCCGACCAGGTCGGCGCCGACGTCGGCCGCCTTGGTGAAGATGCCGCCGCCGACCCGCATGAACATCGCGATCAGCGCGGCACCGAGGCCGAAGCCTTCCAGGACCTTCGGCGCGTCGGCCGCGTACACCAGCACCACGCAGGAGGCGCCCAGCAGACCGAGCCCCACCGTGAACATGCCGACGACGCCGCCCGTGCGGAAGGCAATCTTCATAGCTCTGTGCGCGGCGGCCAGTGATCCGGAGTCACCGGCGGCGTTTTCCGCCTGTGGATCGCCCTCCGGCCGGGTCGCCGCGCGCGCGGCGGCGGCCACCCGCACATTGCTGCGTACGGCCAGCCACATACCGATATAACCGGTGGCCGCCGAGAACGCCGCACCGATCAGGAAGAACACCGACCGTCCGGCGCGCTGATTCCAGTCGTCCGCGGGCAACAGCAGGAGCAGGAAGAACACGATCACGGCGAATACGCCCAGGGTGCGCAACTGCCGGGCCAGATAGGCGTTCGCGCCCTCCTGTACCGCCGCCGCGATCTCCTTCATGCTGTCGGTGCCTTCGCCGGCCGCGAGGACCTGGCGCACCAGGACTCCGGCCACCACGAGTGCGGCCAGGGCGACGATTCCGATGATCACCACGATGAACCGGTTGTCGTCGGTCAGGACTGCGGCTGCGAAGGTCGTCGTGTGATCAAAATGTTGAGGGGTGAAAAGCCCCGCCATTCGTCCTCCTTGACGCTTGGGCTGAGCTCAAGATGTGGACGGATTGTAGGGAGCGGAACCTGATCAAAACAGTGCGCGGCAAACGGAATTAGCCGTCGCAGGCCCTTCAGCAAATGATCGACCGGGAAGTACGGAACCCGAAAGCGGTAACGCCTCAAAAGCGTTGACGCCTGATCGAATAATCATGGAAATGATCGTGAATTCGTTCACGAATTGCGGGAGCGCCCGCCGAAAAGCACCGAGGGCCCTGCTCAGCAGGGCCCTCGGTGCTGCAGGGGGAAGTGTCGGTCAGTGGTGTACACCTGTGGAGAAAGGCGTACGACCTTTCGGGGAGGTCGCGGACGCCAGGTGTACGCGACCGAGGTCGATGTCGCGGCGGACCACCCCGCGGACGGGGCGTACGGCGCCGAAGTCACCGACATGTCCCAGACAAAAGGCCGGCCACCGTCAACATGTCGTCGACAGAGGACCGGCCACCGTCCACCCGGACGTCACGGCAGCGTGGCCGCCGACGGTGTGGTCGGCCAGCTCATACGGATCGAACCGCCGTGCTCGCCGGCGGAGACCTCCACGTCGTCGACGAGACCGCTGATGACCGCGAGGCCCATCTCGTCCTCCTCGGCCTCCACGTCCGCGTCGTCGTGGGCGCCGTGCGTCCTGTCACCGGGCACCGCACGCGGAGCCTCGTCACCGACCTCGATGGAGAACTGCTTCTCCTCCTCGATCAGCAGCACCCGCACCGGCGCCGAGATACCACCGCTCTGATGGAGTCCGACAGCCCGCGAGCACGCCTCACCGACGGCGAGCCGCACCTCGTCGAGGACGGCCTCGTCCACCCCGGCCTTGCGTGCGACGGAAGCGGCCACCAGACGGGCGGTCCTGACGTGTCCCGGGACCGCGCTGAAGAGCAGTTCAACGGTGGCCATGCATCCCCCTCGGAACTACGGGCGTGCTGTCGAGGGGCCGGGCCGCAACTGGCCCGCACCCCCCTCCTGTCGTCTGTGCCGTCTTGGGCACGCGGCCCGGGGACGGATCAGTCGGTCGCCGCCACCGCTTCGTCGACCGAGGTGTGGATCGGGAACACCTTGGTGAGACCGGTGATGCGGAAGATCTTCAGGATGCGCTCCTGGTTGCACACCAGGCGCAGCGAGCCCTCATGGGCCCGTACACGCTTCAGGCCGCCCACCAGCACGCCGAGCCCGGTGGAGTCGAGGAAGTCCACGCCCTCCATGTCGACGACGAGGTGAAAATTCCCGTCGTTCACCAGCTCGACCAGCTGCTCACGCAGCTTGGGCGCGGTATATACATCGATTTCGCCACCGACCTCGACGACCGTACGATCGCCGACGGTACGGGTCGACAGGGACAGGTCCACGGATCCTCCAGCACCTTGCTATCGAGCGGTCGTCCCTAGGGACACCTCGGCTTGAGCCCCATGACGGTTCGCCAGCCGCGATGGCATTCAATCACTTACCGGCAGGCGTGCACGACGCCTTGGGCCCATTGTCCGTCACGCCAGTGACACACTCGGTGCCGATGGCCAAGAATCACCGATCCGATCGATCCCCGGCGGACACAGCCTCCCGCCCCGCGCCCGGCACGGTCCTGGACCGGCTCGCCCCGGGACCGAGTCGGGCGTCGCGCATCACTCATACGGAGCACTTGCCCCCGCAAGCGGGTCGGCATGCCCTCTGGCCTGACCGGATCCGTCCGGAGATCATCGCCGCCCTGCAACGAGCGGGCATCGAACACCCCTGGGCCCACCAGGCGCACGCCGCCGAACACGCGCTGGACGGCAATTCCGTGGTGGTCGCCACCGGCACGGCCTCCGGGAAATCACTGGCCTATCTCGTACCCGCCCTGTCGTCCCTCCTGGACGGCTCCGAGGCGCCCAACGGCCGCGGCGCCACCGCCCTGTACCTGGCTCCGACCAAGGCGCTCGCCGCGGATCAGTGCCGATCTGTGAAGGAACTTTCACAACCGCTGGGCACGGCGATCCGGGCGGCCGTGTACGACGGCGACACTCCCGTCGAGGAGCGCGAGTGGATCCGCCAGTACGCCAACTACGTCCTCACCAATCCCGACATGCTCCACCGCGGGATACTGCCCTCCCACCCCCGCTGGTCCTCGTTCCTGCGCGCCCTGCGCTACGTGGTCGTCGACGAGTGCCACACCTACCGCGGTGTGTTCGGCTCGCACGTCGCCCAGGTGCTGCGCCGGCTGCGCCGCCTGTGCGCCCGTTACGGGTCCTCGCCCGTCTTCCTGCTCGCCTCGGCGACCGCCGCCGAACCCGCGGTCGCCGCGTCCCGGCTCACCGGCCTGTCCGTGGTGGAGGTCGCCGACGACGCCTCCCCCCGCGGCGAGCTGGTGTTCGCCCTCTGGGAACCCCCGCTCACCGAACTGCACGGCGAGAAGGGCGCTCCGGTGCGGCGCACGGCCACCGCGGAGACGGCCGACCTGCTGACCGACCTGGTGGTCCAGGGCGTCCGCTCGGTCGCCTTCGTACGGTCCCGGCGCGCCGCCGAGCTGATCGCGGTGATCGCCCAGGAACGCCTCGCCGAGGTGGACCGCTCGCTCGCCCGGCGTGTCGCCGCCTACCGCGGCGGCTACCTCCCGGAGGAACGCCGCGCCCTGGAGCGCGCCCTGCACTCCGGCGAACTGCTCGGTCTCGCCGCCACGACGGCCCTGGAACTGGGCGTCGACGTCTCCGGCCTGGACGCCGTACTGATCACCGGCTATCCGGGCACCCGGGCGTCACTGTGGCAGCAGGCGGGCCGGGCCGGCCGCTCGGGTCAGGGCGCGCTGGCCGTCCTGGTCGCCCGGGACGACCCGCTGGACACCTTCCTGGTGCACCATCCCGAGGCGTTGTTCGACCAGCCGGTCGAGTCGACGGTGCTCGACCCGGACAACCCGTACGTCCTCGCCCCGCACCTGTGCGCGGCCGCCGCCGAGCTGCCCCTGACCGACGACGACCTGCCGTTGTTCGGCCCGGCCACCGCGGAGCTGCTGCCGCAACTGGAGGCCGCGAAGCTGCTCAGGCGCCGTACGAAGGCCTGGCACTGGACGCGCCGGGAGCGGGCTGCCGACCTGGCCGACATCCGCGGTGGGGGCGGCCGTCCCGTCCAGGTCGTGGAGACGGGCACGGGCCGGCTGCTCGGCACGGTCGACGCGGCCTCCGCGCACACCGCCGTGCACGAGGGCGCGGTCCACCTGCACCAGGGCCGTACGTACCTGGTGCGCGGACTGGACCTGGAGGACTCCGTCGCCCTCGTCGAACAGGCGAACCCGCCGTACTCGACCGTCGCCCGCGACACCACCGCCATCTCCGTCCTGGAGACGGACGTCGAGGTGCCGTGGGGCGAGGGCCGCCTGTGCTACGGCTCCGTCGAGGTCACCAACCAGGTCGTCTCCTTCCTGCGCCGGAAGCTGATCACCGGCGAGGTGCTCGGTGAGACGAAGCTCGACCTGCCGCCCCGCACGCTCCGCACCCGCGCCGTGTGGTGGACGGTCACCGAGGACCAGCTGGACGCGGCCCGGATCACCCCGGAGATCCTCGGTGGCGCCCTCCACGCCGCCGAGCACGCGTCGATCGGCATGCTGCCCCTCTTCGCCACCTGTGACCGCTGGGACATCGGCGGTGTCTCGGTCCCGCTCCACCCGGACACGCTGCTGCCGACGGTGTTCGTCCACGACGGCCATCCGGGCGGCGCGGGCTTCGCCGAGCGCGCCTTCCACACCGCCCGCGAGTGGCTCACCGCGACCCTCCAGGCCATCGCCGCCTGCGAATGCGAGGCCGGCTGCCCCTCCTGCATCCAGTCCCCCAAGTGCGGCAACGGGAACGAACCGCTGCACAAGCGGGGCGCCGTACGGCTGCTCACGGAGTTGCTGCGGGGGGCGCGGGACGCGGAGGGATGAGGACCTCTCCGGTCCGCCGGGTGGGGGCGCCCTCCACTACCGGCGGGCCGGATGCGCCCACCGGTGCGTAACCGGCCGGTCCCGCTCGGGATCTGGCCTCTGCCGTGAACGGTCCCCTGCCCGAGGCCGCCGTCACGTCCGAGGTGTCCCCCTCGATCACGCACCGCAGGAGCCGGGTGTCCTGGGCGCGAGCGATCCGGCCCGCCACGGCGCAACCGGCGGCCGTGCCTTCCGCCCAGTGGCCGGCGGCGGCGAGCGCCGCGAGGTCGGCCGCCGCCGCGGCGCGGTGCCGGACCACGAAGGCCTGGCCCACGGCCAGTACGGCGCCGAAGACGACGCACAGCACGGCCACCGCCCCGACGACCCACACAGTGGCCGATCCCCGGTCCGCGCAGCGCCCCGCCCGGTCACGGCCCGTGCCGCTCCCCGCCCGGCCACGGGCTCGGCTGCTTCTCCTCATCCGGTCATCCCACCGTCTCCTCGGCCAGGGCGACGGCCTCATGACTCAGCTCGACGTCCAGGGCGTCCAGTCCGGGCGGGTACGCCGTGACCACCACGCGCACGAGGTCCCCTTCCCGGCTCACACCGACCCTCGCCCCGTCCGGTGCCGCCCGGCGGGCCGTCGCCACGACCGCGTTCGGCGGGTCCTGCCGCGCCGCGGCCCGGGCTCCGGCCCTCGCCGCGTCCACGCACTGGATCTGCGCGCACGCGGCGAGCAGGGACCACACCAGCGCCATGGCGAACAGCACCAGCACGGGCAGCGCCATGGCGGCCTCGGCCGTCACGAAGCCCCTGTCGCCCGTCCTCGCCGCCGTCGGCGTCCTCGCCGCCGTGAGTCCTCGGGCGTGGGCCGGTGCGCGCCGCGGCCGGAGCGCACGCGGCCGTGGCCCGGCCCCCTCAGACCCCGCCATCGAGGGCCCGCTCCACGATGTCCTGCAGTTCCGCCTGGATCTGTCCGCTGGTCACCACCTTGTAGAGCACCGCGGCGAAAGCCACCGCCGCGATGATGCCCACCGCGTACTCGGAGGTGACCATCCCCGCGTCCCTCCGCGCGGCGCGCACCCTCCGTGCCACGACGCTCGTCCGAGCCCGCACCGCCCGCACCGCGCCTAGTACCATCCCTCGCATTTCGAACCCCCGTACCCTTTCGTGCCCGTTCACCTCGTGTGCTGTGGTCGTCGAATGACCACGTGTGCTGTCGTCGTCGAAGAACTCAGGCCGTCATCGCCCGCCTCCTCCCAGCAGCCCTCCCGCGAGCCCGATCACCACCGGCAGCACCCCGACCGCGATGAACGCGGGCAGGAAGCACAGCCCCACCGGCACGGTCACCATGACGGCCGCCCGACGTGCCCGTTCGGTCGCGGCCCGCCCCGAATCGGCACGGATCTCGGCGGCGAGCCGGGCCACCGGGGCGGCAGCCGGTACCCCCGATTCGTCGGCCCGCTCCAGCAGCCGGGCCAGCCGTCCGGCTCCCGGCAGCGCGCCCAGTGCCCGCCACGCCTCCGCCGGCCGGCCCCCGAGCCGTATCTGTGCCGCTCCCGCGGACAGCCGCTCGCCCACCGGGCCGCCCAGGGACTCGCCGACGGCCCGCGCGGCCGCCACCGGGCTCGCCCCGGCCGTGATGCAGGCGGCCAGCAGGTCCGCCGCGAGCGGCAGCTGCCTCGCCACGTGGCCGAGATCCCGCGCTCCCCGGCCCGGGGCGTCCCGCTCCCGGCCCGATCCGCCGCCTCGTCGCCGCAGCCACCACCGGCCCCCGAACCCGGCCGCCACGCCCAGCAACAGGCCGCCGGCGCCTCCGACCAGCACCCATCCGGCACACACCGCTCCCACCACCGGCAACCACGGCCGCAGGAGGCTCCGTACCGCGAGGCGCCGGCCCGACGACTCGGTCTCCGTCTCCGGGAGCAGCAGCGCTCCCGTCCGGCGCCGCAGTCTGCGCTCATGCCGTGCGGCACCGAGCGACCTCACCAGCCACCACACTCCCGCGGCCGTGCACAGCAGTACCCCCAGCCTGTGGACGAGCTCCGCGCTCATGCCGTCTCCGCCCCCCGTACGATCCGCAGCGCCCACCACAGGCCGGCGCCCTCCAGCGCTCCACCGACCACCAGGCAGCCCAGTCCGGCCGTGCTGTGCAGCACCACGCGCAGCGGATCGGCGCCCAGCGCGGTCCCCAGCAGCAGCCCGAGCACCGGCAGCCCGGCGAGCATGAACGCCGTCGACCGCGCACCCGCCAACTGGGCCCGCAGCTCCGCCCGCTGGTCCCGTTCGGCGCGCAGGGCGCCCTCCAGCCGGTCGAGACCGGCCGCGAGGCCCGCGCCCCGGTCCACGGCGACCCGCCAGCACGCGGCGAGCCCCAGCAGGCCGTCGGCGCCCGGCTGCCGTGCCGCGTCGGCGAGCGCGCCCGGGACGTCCCCGCCGAACCGCGCCGCCGCCAGAACGACCGGCTGTGCCGCTCCGAGCCCGCCGCAGTCCCGTTCCGCCCGCAGCAGTGCCTCCCCCGGTTGCCGCCCCGTGCGCACCTCGCTCGCGAGCGCCCCGCAGAGCGCGATGACGGCGTCACTCCGCCGTTCCCGCTCCCGCCCCGCCCGTTGTGCCTGCCGTACGCGTCGCAGTACCGGCACGGCGAGCGCACCGGCGAGGACCGGCAGCGGGGACTCGCCCAGCACGGCGACCACCGCCCCGGCGGCCACGGCCCACCACTCGGCTCCCAGCCCCCGAACGCTAAGCAACGTCCTCTTCCAGGGCGGTGGCCCCACCGGCCCGCCACCGCCGAGCAACAGCCGCGCCCGCCGCACTCCCGCGCCCGAACCGCCCAGCAGCCAGACCGCCGTACCGGCGCACACCAAGGCCGCTCCGGCCGACACCTCACCGACGCCCGTCATCGGTCCCGCTCCCTTCCGGCACCGCTCTCCCCGAGCGGCGGCGGTCGCTCCCGTCCGGCATCCGCAGCAGCTCCCGCAGCCTCTCCGCTCCCCGCTCGTGCACGAACCCCTCGGCGCCCCACCGCAACGCGGGAACCGTCACGACCAGCCCCGACGGGCCCCGCTCCAGCACGTGCACCTCGGCGATGCGGCGCCGGCCGTCCCGGTCCCGTGCGAGGTGGAGGACCACCGACAGGGCCGCCGCCAGCTGGCTGTGCAGCGCGGCACGGTCGAGCCCGGCCGCCGTGCCGAGCGCCTCCAGCCGGGCGGGCACCTGTGCCGCGGCGTTGGCGTGCAGAGTTCCGCACCCGCCTTCATGACCCGTGTTCAGAGCGGCCAGCAGGGACACCACCTCGGGTCCCCGCACCTCGCCGACGACCAGCCGGTCGGGCCGCATCCGCAGTGCCTGCCGCACCAGGTCCTGCAGCTCGACGAGCCCGGCGCCCTCCTGGTTGGCGGGCCTGCCCTCCAGCCGCACGACATGGGGATGGTCGGGGCGCAGCTCCGCCGAGTCCTCGGCCAGCACGATCCGCTCCCCGGGGTCGACGAGCCCGAGCAACGCGCTCAGCAGCGTCGTCTTGCCCGTCCCGGTGCCCCCGCTGATCACGTAGGACGAGCGGGAGGTGATCAGCGCCCGCAGCACACGGTCCCCGCCCGGCGGCACCGTCCCCGCCGCCACCAGTTCGTCCACGGTGAACGCCCTCGGTCGCACCACGCGGAGGGACAGACAGGTCGATCCCACGGCGACCGGTGGCAGCACCGCGTGCAGACGCGTGCCGTCCGGCAGCCGTGCGTCGACCCACGGACGGGCGTCGTCCAGCCGCCGGCCGGCCACCGCGGCCAGACGCTGTGCCAGGCGCCGTACCGCCGCCGCGTCCGGGAACGTCACCCCGGTCAGTCGCAGGCCGCCGCCCTCGTCCACCCACACCCGGTCCGGGGCCGACACCAGGACGTCGGTGACGGACGGATCGGCGAGGAGCGGCTCCAGCGGCCCGCTGCCCACCAGCTCGGACCGCAGTCGCTCGGCCGTGCCGAGGACCTCGGCGTCCCCGAGCACCCGGGTCCGTTCCCGGAGTGCCTGCGCCACGCGCGCGGGCGTCGGTTCGGACCCGTTCTCGGCGAGCCACTGCCGTACGTCGTCCAGGAGAGCGTGGCCGTCCCGGTCCGGCCCGTCCCAGGCACCGTTCACGCCTCGGCCCCCCGCACCGGTGGCGCCCCGAGGGGCACCCGCTCCCCCGCACCGTTCCCCTTCACGTGGCCTCGGCTCCCGCCAGCGCCCGGTCCCAGAACTCCTGGCCGAACCGGGCGAGCGGTCCGCGCACCGCGCCCCCGGGAGGGGCCCCGGCCTCCAGCAGCCCGGTCTCGACGGGCACCTCACCGGCCAGTGGCAGCCCGAGCAACCGGGCCACCTCACGGTCGTCCAGCCCCGGCGCAGAGGGGCCGCGCACCACCACCCGCAGATCGCGCAGGACCATTCCGAAGGCCGACGCCACGCGTCCGGCCGCCGCGATCGCGCGCAGTTCGCCCGGGACGACCAGCAGCCCCACATCGATCTGGGCCAGTACCTCGGCGACGCCGTCGTCGATCCGGCGCGGCAGGTCGACGACCACCGCGCCGCCCCGCCGTCGACCGGCGGCGAGGACCGCTCGCACGGCCTGGGGCGGGACGGCGACCGTGGCACCGCGGTCCCAGCTCAGGACCCGCAGTGCGTGCAGTTCGGGCAACGACTCCTCCAGGGCTCCCCCGCCGACCCGGCCGCGTGACGCGGCGAAGTCGGGCCAGCGCAGCCCCTCGGCCGCCTCGCCACCCAGGAGGACGTCGAGCCCGCCGCCGAGCGGATCCGCGTCCACGAGGAGCGTGCGCCGTCCCTGTCGCGCGGAGGCCACGGCGAGCGCGCAGGCCAGCGTGGACGCGCCGGCACCGCCCCGGCCGCCGACCACACCGACCGTCAGGGCGGGCCTGCCCACACCCTCGGCCACATCGGCGATGCGGTCGACCAGCCACTGCTCTCCGTCCGGCAGCACCAATACGTGCTCGGCGCCGATCTCCACGGCCCGCCGCCAGACCCCGGAGTCGTCCTGGTCCCGGCCGACCAGTACGACGTCCCTCCTGCGCACCGCCCCGCGCACGCGGCGGACCGCGTCGTCGCCGACCAGGACCAGCGGCGCCGACTCCCAGCTGTCCCGGCCCTGCGGACCGCCGTGGTGGACCTCGGGTGCCGCACCCGCGGCCGCGCACAGGCGCAGCAGGTCGTCCAGCAGTTCCGCGTCCTCGGTGATGATCAATGGCCTGCCCTGCCGCCGCTCGGCGGCGGGTGGCCCGTCGTCGGTGATGGCTCGCACCATGACGTCCAGCCCCCTTTGCTGCTTCCTGCGCGAGGTCCGGGACCACTGCGCCCCGTGCATCCCGCCCGTGTCGAAGACCTGTGTGGAGAACCGGGGTAGACCGGCCTCCCCACGCATGCGCGGCCGACAGGAATCGGCCAAACGCACCGGCAAACCGAACCGGCCAGGAACTCGCCGTGAGCGGTGCGCGCTGGAATCACGGTGCAGCGATCCCGGAAATCGTGTGGATCTTGGTCGATAACTGTGGACATCTCGAGGGCTGTGAATATCGCCATCACCCGAACAGGCGATGGCGCACAGAGCTCGGCGGGATCCCGAAAGGACTTCGACGCGACTGCCGCAGCGCAATCCGACAGCTACACACCGTCACGGATCATGAGTGAGCGGCGGACGGGCGCCCCGAGGGCGCGCCGCCGCGCGGCAATCATGGAGGAGGAGCAAAAACCCACCCGGACATGCGACGACCCCCGCCGGGGGGGAGAGCGGGGGTCGTCCCCACGGCCGACTCGGGGGGGGAGGAGTCGGACCGGGTTAGCACGGTCGCGAACGATCCGTGACTTCCATGGTGTACCCGAGAGCCCTCTCTGGCAAACCCACGCGCCCCACACTAGCCCGAATGGCGGGCGCATATGCTCGGGCTCGTGGAAAACCACTCCTTGCCCCGCGCAGCGGCCTTCTTCGACCTGGACAAGACGGTCATTGCGAAGTCGAGCACTCTCACGTTCAGCAAGTCGTTCTACCAAGGCGGCCTGATCAACCGTAGAGCGGTCTTGCATACCGCATATGCCCAGTTCGTCTTCCTCGCCGGCGGCGCCGACCACGACCAGATGGAACGGATGCGCGCCTATCTGTCCGCGCTGTGCCGTGGGTGGAACGTCGAACAGGTGAAGGAGATCGTCGCCGAGACACTCCACGACCTGATCGATCCGATCATCTACGACGAGGCCGCCTCCCTCATCGAGGAGCACCACCTCGCCGGGCGGGACGTCGTCATCGTCTCCACGTCCGGAGCCGAGGTGGTCGAGCCGATCGGGGAACTGCTCGGCGCGGACCGCGTGGTCGCGACCCGCATGGTCGTCGGCGACGACGGCTGCTTCACGGGCGAGGTGGAGTACTACGCCTACGGGCCGACGAAGGCGGAGGCCATCAGGGAGCTCGCCGATTCGGAGGGCTACGACCTCGCGCGCTGCCACGCCTACAGCGACTCCGTCACCGACCTGCCGATGCTGGAGGCCGTCGGGTACCCGTACGCCGTGAACCCGGACCGTGCGCTGCGTCGCGAGGCCCTCGCGCGCGGGTGGCGGATCCTGGACTTCAGCCATCCGGTGCGGCTGAAGCAGCGGCTGTCCGTACCGCCCCGTCCGGCGCTCGTCGCCGCGGCCGCCATAGGTGCCGCGGCAGCCACGGCGGGCCTGGTCTGGTACGCGACCCGGCGCCGGGTGGCCACGGCATGACGTACGGCTGACCACTTCCCGAAGGCTCGGCGACGCCTTTTCCACAGTTCTTTGAACTCAAAAGTAAAGAAGTGCAGCCAGCACTTCCACTTGTCCCGGTGCGGGAGTACAAAGGATTCAGCGGCCCGCGAGACCAAAGGACATCCGAAGGGATCACCTTTAAACGCAGTTGGCCCCACGGACCGAGCATGGACACCGAGCACCCACGCGACGTCGACCCGTCGATTACGGGCCAGCCGCACCAGGCGACGGGCGAAGTTCCCGACCTGATGGGCAACATATCGAGGACGCATGGTAACCCGGTGGACATGCCAGCGGCGGTACGAGTATTCGTACCGCCGCAACCTTTTCCCGCCATCCCGCTGCCCCGCGCGCGGAAAACGCTTCAGGCAGCTCCGCGCTGCAGGGCCTCGCACACGGCCGTCGACTCGCGGGCCCCGAGCCCGACCGCCCTGCCGCAGTGGGTGATCCAGGCGGACATGCCCTCGGGAGTACCGGAGGCATAGCTCTCGAGGGCGGCGGCATAGCCGGCGCGGCCGGTCTCCGCGTGCCCCACCTCCGCGGGACAGATGGATTTCGGATCGAGGCCGCTGCCGATCAGGACGATGCGCTCGGCCGCGCGTGCGATGAGGCCGTTGTGGGAGCCGAAGGGGCGCAGGGCCAGCAGTTCGCCGTGCACGACGGCCGCGGTCACCAGGGCGGGGGCGGCACTGCCCGCGATGATCAGCCGGGACAGGCCTTCGAGACGCCCCGAGACCTCGGCGGCGTCCGGCAGCGGCAGTTGGACGAGTGGTTCGTCGACCGGTTCGCCGTCCCGCCGGGGGCGCCCCACGCGCGCGTCGTCGTCCGCCGCCGCGACCAGGTGCAGCCGGGCCAGTACGCGCAGGGGCGACTGCCTCCAGATCGACAGCAGTTGGCCCGCCTCGGCGGACAGCCGGAGCGCCGCGCCCATGACGCGGGACTCGCCGTCGGCGCTGAAGTCGGTGCGGCGGCGGACCTCTTCGAGGGCCCAGTCGGCGCCCGCCAGCGCCGCGGAGCCACGCGCCCCGCGCAACGCCGCCTCGGCGGTGACCTCGTTGCTGCGGCGCCGCATGACGCGGTGCCCGTAGACCCGGTCCACGGCCTTGCGCACGGACTCCACGGACTCGGCCACACCGGGCAGCGTCCCCAGGGCGGCAAGGGGGTCCTCCCTGCCCGCACTCGCTCGAGAACTCGGGGGCGGATCGGCGGTCGCGCCTGTCGTACTCATGAGTACGACAGTACGCGCCCCTCTCCGCCGGACCGCCACCCCGTACCGCGGGGGCCTCTCTCGCGCCCACCCGCCACGAACGAGTGGTCCCACCCCCCAATTGGACACCCATGGCGATCGGACCGCTACGCTAGGTGAACATGAAAATTGCTTTCGTAGGGAAGGGCGGCAGCGGCAAGACCACCCTGTCGTCGCTGTTCGTCCGACACCTCGCCGCCGTCGGAGCGCCGGTGGTCGCCGTGGACGCCGACATCAACCAGCACCTGGGCGCCGCGCTGGGACTCGACGAGACGGAGGCCGCCGAGCTGCCCGCGATGGGCGACCGGCTGCCGTCGATCAAGGAGTATCTGCGCGGCTCCAACCCCCGCATCGCCTCCGCTGAGACGATGATCAAGACGACGCCGCCCGGCGAGGGCTCCCGGCTGCTGCGGGTGCGGGAGGACAATCCGGTCTACGACGCCTGCGCGCGGCCGGTGGAGCTCGACGGCGGGGCCGTCCGGCTGATGGTGACCGGACCCTTCAGCGACGCCGACCTGGGGGTCGCCTGCTACCACTCCAAGACGGGAGCCGTGGAGCTGTTCCTCAACCACCTGGTCGACGGTCCCGACGAGTACGTGGTGGTCGACATGACGGCCGGCTCCGACTCCTTCGCGTCCGGCATGTTCACCCGTTTCGACATCACGTTCCTCGTCGCCGAACCGACCCGGAAGGGCATCTCCGTCTACCGCCAGTACAAGGAGTACGCCCAGGACTACGGCATCACCCTCAAGGTGGTCGGGAACAAGGTGCAGGGACCGGACGACGTCGACTTCCTGCGCGCGGAGACCGGCGAGGACCTCCTCGTCACCGTCGGGCACTCGGACTGGGTGCGCGCCATGGAAAAGGGGCGCCCGTCCGGCTTCGAGCGCCTGGAAGAAGCCAACCGCACCTCCCTGCGAGCCCTGCAGGCGGCCGCGGACGCCACGTACGGCCGGCGGGACTGGGAGCGCTACACACGCCAGATGGTCCACTTCCACCTCAAGAACGCGAGCGCGTGGGGCAACGCGCGCACCGGGGCCGACCTGGCGGCGCAGGTCGACCCCGCGTTCGTCCTCGGTGAGGAGTTCGTGGCCACTGCCTGACCCTCACCCCGCCCCGCGGCCCAAATACCTGGTCCCGGTCCCGCGCCTGGACCAAGTCCTGGTCCAGGTCACGGCCTGGTCGCCGGCGCCCCCGGAACACCCCTGGGGGCGGGGGCGGGCTCGCCGCCCAGGAAAGCCTTCCAGCCCCGCTCCGGGGCTTCGCCGACCTCGAGGGTGCGCAGCCTGGCGAGCGTCCTGGGGTCCTGGGCGTCGAGCCAGTCGGCGAGCTGCCGGAAGGAGACGCAGCGCACGTCCCGCTCGGTACAGACCCTCTCGATGGTCTCCTCCACGGCTCGCATGTAGGCGCCGCCGTTCCAGGACTCGAAGTGGTTGCCGATGATCAGGGGCGCCCGGTTGCCGTGGTAGGCGCGCCGGAAACCCCTGATCAGGCCGTCGCGGAACTGATCACCCCAGTACTCGTGCAGGTCCGGGTCCCCGGTGCGCGCGTCGGACTGGTTCATGTAGAAGTTGTAGTCCATGGTCAGCGTCTCGAAGCCGCGGCCCGGGACGGGGACGAGCTGCATCGACAGGTCCCACAGGCCCTTCTTCCGCTCGGGCCACACCTGGTCGTTGACACCACTGCTGTCATAGCGGAGGCCCAGGTCCCGGGCGGCCTTGCGGAAGTTCTTCCGCCCCTCCAGGCACGGGGTGCGGCCGCCGATCAGCTCCTCGTCGTAGTCGAAGGGCAGCGGGGCCGCCCGCCTGGCCCCCGTGGTGCTGCGCCAGGACTTCACGAAGGTCTTGGCCTGGGCGATCTCGCTCTTCCACTCGGCGACCGACCACTCGCCGACGCCGCCTCCCTCACCACAGAAGTGGCCGTTGAAGTGGGTGCCGATCTCGTTGCCCTCCAGCCACGCCCCGCGCAGCTGCGTCACGGTGTCCCGGATCCCCCGCACGTCGTTGAAGCCGATGTCCGAGCGGCCCGGCGCGTGCTGCGGCGGCCGGTACAGCTCGCGCTTCGCCTCCGGCAGCAGGTACACACCGCTCAGGAAGTACGTCATCGTCGCGTCGTTGGCCTTGGCCACCTCGCGGAAGTGCGAGAACAGCCGCTGCCCGTCCTCACCCGCGCCGTCCCAGGAGAAGACCACGAACTGCGGCGGCCGCTGACCCGGCCTCAGCCGCTCGGGCCGGGGGAGATGGGGCTGTCTTCCGGTACGGGCGGTGGAGCCGTCGCCGATCAGGCGTACGACGCTCCTGGGCGCCGGCGCCGCGGCGGCCTCCTTGCCGCGGCGCACGTCTTCCTCGGAACCGGCGCCACCGAGCCCGCAGCCGGCGAGCGCCGGGGCGCAGACGGCGGTGAGCGCGACTCCCGTGGCGATCCTCTTCGGGGCGGCCATGGTGGTGCCACCTTCTTCCTTCAGTCGGGACAACGCCGAGCAGGCACGTTCCGCACCCCGAGCGGCGGTGCGCGCGGTGGCGGCGGAGCGGCCAACGTCGCACGCACCCCGAGAAGGAATTGATATGACAAGCCGATAAAAAGACCGATTCACTCTTTGAGGTGATCCATTACCCCATTTGCGGGGATTATCCAGACACACCCTTTACTCTTGATTACGATTCGTTTACTGAGCGTTGAGACTTTCCGCCGCTGTGATCGCGACCCACGGTCGCCCCGTCCCCGCCGCCGCGCGGGGACCACCTGCTACGCGCCGCGCCGCCCCGGAAGAAACGGGAACCATGCCAGCCTGCGTCCCCGCCCGAGCCACCGATCCGACTCGGACGAAGAGCGCCCACCGCCCCCACAGCCCCCCACCCGTCCCGCACCGGCGGCGCTTCCGTGTCGAAGCCGCCGACCTGTCCGCCTCACTCGCGGTCTTCCTGATCGCACTCCCCCTGTCCCTCGGCATCGCCCTCGCCACCGGCGCGCCCCTCCAGGCCGGCCTGGTCGCCGCGGCAGTCGGAGGCCTGGTCGCCGGGCGCCTCGGGGGCTCCCCGCTCCAGGTCAGCGGTCCCGCCGCCGGCCTCACCGTCGTCACCGCCGACCTCATCCAGCGGTACGGCTGGCGGACCACCTGCGCCATCACCGTCCTGGCCGGAGTCGCCCAGCTCGGCCTCGGATGCCTGCGCGTGGCCCGTACGGCGCTCGCCGTCAGCCCGGCGATCGTGCACGGCATGCTGGCCGGCATCGGCGTCACCATCGCCGTCGCCCAGCTCCACATCGTGCTCGGCGGCACTCCGCAGAGCGCCGTCCTGGACAACCTCCGCGCGCTGCCGGACCAGCTGGCACGGCTGCATCCCGCCGCCCTGGCGATGAGCGCGCTGACCCTCGCCGTGCTGTTCGCCTGGCCACGGCTGCCCGGCCGGGCCGGCCGCCTGCTGCGCACAGCTCCCGGAGCGCTGGTCGCCGTCGCCGCGGCGACCACGACCGCCGCCCTCGCCGGACTGACCCTGCCCAAGGTCGACCTGCCCTCCTGGCACAGCCACGCCCTCGCCGGGCTCCCCGAGGGACCGGCGCTGGGACTCGCCACCGCGGTCGTCACCATCACGCTGGTGTGCAGCGTGCAGTCGCTGCTCGGCTCCGTCGCCGTGGACAAGCTCGTGGCCGGGCGACCGGGCATGACGCGCTCGGACCTGGACAAGGAACTGCTCGGCCAGGGTTCCGCCAACATCCTCTCGGGAGCGCTCGGCGGGCTGCCCGTCGCAGGCGTCGCGGTGCGCAGTTCGGCCAACGTGCAGGCCGGTGCCGTGAGCCGGAACTCCACGATGCTGCACGGCGCGTGGGTGGTGGTGGCCGCGCTGCTGATGGTCCCGATGCTCGAGCTGATCCCCCTCGCCGCACTCGCGGCCCTCGTGATGGCCGTCGGCGTCCAGATGGTGTCCCTCCACCACATCCGTACGGTCACCCGCCACCGCGAAGTACTGGTGTACGCCGTCACCACCCTCGGCGTCGTGCTCCTCGGCGTCCTGGAGGGAGTCGCGCTGGGTGTCGCCGTGGCCGTCGCCGTCGCCCTGCACCGGCTCACCCGCACCCGCATCACCCACGACGAGCGGGAAGAGGTGCACCACGTGCACGTGAGGGGCCAGCTGACGTTCCTCGCGGTTCCCCGGCTGAGCCGCGCTCTGCACCAGGTGCCCCAGGGGGCCGAGGCGGTCGTGGAGCTGGACGGGTCGTTCATGGACCACGCCGCGTTCGAGACGCTCCAGGACTGGCAGAAGACACACACCGCGCAGGGCGGATCGGTGGAGCTCACCGGGCGCACCGGCGTGCGGATCGCGGAGCCCGCCGACGCGTCCGGCTGCCGGTGCCGCCCCTGGACGGCCTGGCGCAACCACCACTGCGAGAGCCCGCGCCCCGCACCGGCCGGCGAACAGCCGGAGCAGGCCCCGGACGACGGGCCGAGCGCGCACCGGCTGGCGCAGGGGATCAGCACGTTCCAGCGGAACACCGCTCCCTTGGTGCGCAGTGAGCTGGCCCGGCTGGCGCGTGAGGGACAGCAGCCCTCACAGCTCTTCCTGACCTGCGCCGACTCACGGCTCGTCACGTCGATGATCACCTCGAGCGGTCCGGGCGATCTCTTCGTCGTACGCAATGTGGGCAACCTCGTGCCCCTGCCGGGCGAGGAGAGCGGAGACGATTCGGTGGCCGCGGCGATCGAGTACGCGGTGGACGTCCTCGAGGTGCGGTCGATCACCGTGTGCGGGCACTCCGGCTGCGGGGCGATGCAGGCACTGCTGAACACGGACCCCGGGGGCGCCCGGACACCGCTCAAGCGGTGGCTGCGGCACGGGCTGCCGAGCCTGGAGCGCATGGCGGACACGCAGCGGCCCTGGGCCAGGCTCGCGGGCCGGTCACCGGTCGACGCCGCCGAGCAGCTGTGCCTGACCAATGTGCTTCAGCAACTGGAGCATCTCAGAGCGCACGAGTCCGTGGCGCGCGCCCTGCGCGAAGGCGCACTGGAACTGCACGGGATGTACTTCCACGTGGGCGAGGCGCAGGCCTATCTGCTCACCGGTGAGTCCCAGCTGTTCCACCATGTGGAACCACGTGACGCGGAGGAGCAGCGCAGCTCCGCGTGACGGCCACGGCACAGTGGTGCGGCCCGTGTCACCGCCGGGCCGCACCACCGCGCGACCGCGGCTCGCACCCGGCGCGCCTCCCCGCCCCGTGCGCGCTTCGTCTGAACCCCGCACGCCCCGCGTCCGTGACCATCAGTGGGCCCCAGCTGCGGAGCCGCCCGTCCACAGGTCTACACCACTCGCCCGTCGACCCTTGTCAGCGGGGGTCCGCGTCTGATGAGCTGTGGCCCGGGACACAACGGACACCCTGAGAAAGGGAGATGTCGTGAGCAACGAATCCTTGGCCAACCTGCTCGGGAAGGAGGAGGGCAAGTGAGCGATAGTCCTTCCCTCTCCAACCTGCTCAAGGAAGAGCGCAGGTTCGCGCCCCCCGCCGACCTGGCCGAACACGCCAACGTCACCGCGGAGGCGTACGAACAGGCCAAGGCCGACAGGCTCGGCTTCTGGGCCGCGCAGGCCCGCCGGCTGACCTGGGAGACCGAGCCGACCGAGACCCTCGACTGGTCGAACCCGCCCTTCGCCAAATGGTTCGAGGACGGCCGGCTCAACGTCGCGTACAACTGCGTGGACCGGCATGTCGAGGCCGGACACGGCGACCGGGTCGCCATCCACTTCGAGGGCGAGCCGGGCGACAGCCGCTCCCTCACCTACGCCGACCTCAAGGACGAGGTCTCCAGGGCGGCGAACGCCCTGCTGGAGCTGGGTGTCCGGAAGGGCGACCGGGTCGCGGTCTACATGCCGATGATCCCCGAGACGGCCGTCGCGATGCTCGCCTGCGCCCGTGTCGGCGCCGCCCACTCCGTGGTCTTCGGCGGTTTCTCGGCGGACGCGCTCGCCAAGCGCATCGAGGACGCCGACGCCAAGGTCGTCATCACCGCCGACGGCGGCTACCGCCGCGGTAAGCCGTCCGCCCTCAAACCGGCGGTGGACGACGCGGTCGAGCGCACCACACACGTGGAGCACGTCCTCGTCGTCCGTCGCACCGGCCAGGACGTCACCTGGACCGAGGGCCGGGACGTGTGGTGGCACGACGTCGTCGCGCGGCAGTCCGCCGAGCACACCCCCGAGGCGTTCGAGGCCGAGCACCCGCTGTTCATCCTCTACACGTCGGGGACGACGGGGAAGCCGAAGGGCATCCTGCACACCTCCGGCGGCTACCTCACCCAGACCGCGTACACCCACCACGCCGTCTTCGACCTCAAGCCCGAGACCGACGTGTACTGGTGCACCGCCGACGTCGGCTGGGTGACCGGCCACTCGTACATCGTGTACGGACCGCTGGCGAACGGCGCGACGCAGGTCATGTACGAGGGCACGCCCGACACGCCGCACCAGGGCCGCTTCTGGGAGATCGTGCAGAAGTACGGCGTCACGATCCTCTACACGGCACCCACGGCGATCCGTACGTTCATGAAGTGGGGCGACGACATCCCCGCGAAGTTCGACCTGTCCAGCCTGCGCGTCCTCGGGTCGGTCGGTGAGCCGATCAACCCCGAGGCGTGGGTCTGGTACCGCAAGAACATCGGCGCGGACACCACACCGGTCGTGGACACCTGGTGGCAGACCGAGACCGGCGCGATGATGATCTCCCCGCTGCCGGGCGTGACGGAGGCCAAGCCGGGCTCCGCCCAGCGGCCGCTGCCGGGCATCTCGGCGACCGTCGTCGACGACGAGGCGAACGAGGTCCCGAACGGCGGCGGTGGCTATCTCGTCCTCACCGAGCCGTGGCCGTCGATGCTGCGCACCATCTGGGGCGATGACCAGCGGTTCATCGACACCTACTGGTCGCGCTTCGAGGGCCGGTACTTCGCGGGCGACGGTGCCAAGAAGGACGACGACGGGGACATCTGGCTCCTCGGCCGGGTCGACGACGTGATGCTGGTCTCCGGCCACAACATCTCCACCACCGAGGTGGAGTCGGCGCTCGTGTCGCACCCGTCGGTCGCCGAGGCGGCCGTGGTCGGCGCGGCCGACGAGACGACCGGGCAGGCGATCGTGGCGTTCGTGATCCTGCGCGGTACGGCCGCCGAGACCGAGGACCTGGTAACCGAGCTGCGCACCCATGTGGGCGCGGCCCTGGGCCCCATCGCCAAGCCGAAGCGGATCCTGCCGGTGGCCGAGCTGCCCAAGACCCGCTCCGGAAAGATCATGCGGCGTCTGCTGCGCGATGTCGCGGAGAACCGCCAGGTCGGGGACGTGACGACGCTGAGCGACTCGTCGGTGATGGACCTGATCCAGAGCAAGCTGCCCGCGGCGCCGAGCGAGGACTAGGTACGTGTCCGAGGGGGCACCCGTCACACCGTCGGGCGCCCCCCGGCACCGTCGGGCGCCCCACGCCCGTCGTACGGACCGGCGCGACCCTCGAAGCGCCCCCTTGGGTAAGCTGAGGGGCGTACGTCAACGCGCAGTACGACAACGCAACAGGACCCTCAAGGTGCGCCGGGAAGTCTGGTCGGCATGTGTTCCGCCATGCCCACCGACCGGAGGTTCGCACCATGTCCCCTCGCCGTGCTCCCGCCCGCTCCGCGCACACCCGTAAGTTCTTCGGCCGGCTGTCCCTGCCCGAGCGGAACTTCGTCGCGGACGCGCTGCGCACCGAGACCGTCGGCGGCGTCCTCCTCCTGGCGGCCGCTGTCACAGCGCTGATCTGGGCGAACGTCCCCGCCCTGCACTCCAGCTACGAAGCCGTACGGGACTTCCACCTGGGCCCCGCCGCACTCGGCCTCAACCTTTCCATCGGACACTGGGCCGCGGACGGACTGCTTGCCGTCTTCTTCTTCGTCGCCGGGATCGAACTGAAGCGCGAGCTGGTGGCCGGTGAGCTACGGGACCCCAGAGCGGCTCTCCTGCCCGTCGTCGCCGCGCTCTGCGGTATGGCCGCCCCCGCGCTCGTCTACACGTTGACCAACCTCGCCGGCGGCGGCTCGCTCGGCGGCTGGGCCGTGCCCACCGCCACCGACATCGCCTTCGCCCTGGCCGTCCTCGCGGTCATCGGCACCTCGCTGCCCGCCGCCCTGCGTGCCTTCCTGCTCACCCTTGCCGTCGTCGACGACCTCTTCGCCATTCTGATCATCGCGGTGTTCTTCACCAGTGACCTGAGCTTCGCCGCGCTCGGCGGTGCGCTCGTCGGCCTCGCCGCCTTCTGGTGGCTGCTCCGGAGGGGCGTGCGCGGTTGGTACGTGTACGTCCCACTGGCCTTGGTCATCTGGGGGCTGATGTACAACAGTGGCGTCCACGCCACGATCGCCGGTGTCGCGATGGGCCTGATGCTGCGCTGCACGCGGCACGAGGGTGAGGAACGCTCTCCCGGCGAGCACATCGAACACCTCGTACGGCCGCTGTCCGCGGGCCTCGCCGTACCGTTGTTCGCCCTGTTCAGCGCGGGTGTCATGGTCTCCGGCAGCGCGCTCGCCGACGTGTTCGCGCGGCCCGAGACGCTCGGAGTGGTGCTCGGCCTCGTCGTCGGCAAGGCGGTCGGCATCTTCTGCGGGACCTGGCTGGCTGCCCGCTTCACCAGGGCGACGCTCAGCAGCGACCTCGCCTGGCCGGACGTGTTCGCGGTCGCCACGCTCGCCGGTATCGGTTTCACCGTCTCGCTGCTCATCGGTGAACTCGCTTTCACGGGCGACGCGGAGCTCACCGACAGGATCAAGGCATCCGTCCTCATCGGCTCCCTGATCGCGGCCGTACTGGCCACGGTGCTGCTGAAGGTACGCAACGCCAAGTACCGCCGGATGTACGAGGAGGAGGAGCGCGACGACGACCTCAGCGGCGTTCCCGACATCTACGAGGAGCACCAGCCGGCGTACCACCTGCGCATGGCCGAGATCCATGAGCGCAAGGCCGCCGAGCACCGGAGGCTTGCCGAAGTGACGGGCAGGGCAGGCGAGGGGAACGACGGTCCGGCATGATCTGACAGGACCGTACAGAATTCGCAGGCACCCCGGAGCCGTACGAAGGACGCATGACTTCAGCCCGCGCAGGGCCTTGGCGACAAGGCGCCGCGCGAGCCGGTCGGGCGGCCGGACCGTACGCGAGCCCTCGCACGGACGAGGCCGCACGCAGGCCTCACGGCCCCGGAGTGCCCCAGACGCAGACGCGGAAGAGGGAGACTTCGATGAGCGCACCCGACGGCAGCCCGGTCGGCGCCGAACGCAGCATCGGCCAGCTGTTCGCCTCGGCGACCACCGAGATGTCCGCACTGGTGCACGACGAGATCGCGCTGGCCAAGGCCCAGCTCAAGCGGGACGTCAAGCGCGGTGCGGCCGGTGGCGGCGCGTTCGCGGCGGCGGGTGCCGTGCTGATCTTTTCCCTGCCGATGCTGAGCTTCGCCCTGGCGTACGGCATCCGGACGTGGACCGACTGGAACCTGGCCGTCTGCTTCCTCCTGTCGTTCGCGGCGAACGTGCTGGTCGCCGGGGTGCTCGCGCTCATCGGTGTCGTCTTCGCGAAGAAGGCGAAGAAGGGCAAGGGGCCGCAGAAGGTCGCCGCCTCGATGAAGGAGAGTGCGGGCGTCCTGCAGAACGCCAAGCCGCATCCCCGTCAGCCCCAGTACGCCGACGGTGCCGTCGAGGCTGTGGCACGCTCGTCCTCATGACGGATCCCGCCCCCGCACCGGCCTCTCCGGACTTCCCGGCGCCTCCGGCGCCAGACGTGGCTCAGGCGCCGGTTCCGGTGCCCGCACCGCTGCCGACGCCGGCCCAGCCCACGTCGGTCGTACGGCTCGACGGGCCCTGGACGCACCGGGACGTCGCGGCCAACGGCGCGCGCTTCCACATCGCCGAGCTGGGCGACGGGCCGCTGGTGCTCCTGCTGCACGGCTTCCCGCAGTTCTGGTGGAGCTGGCGGCACCAGTTGGTCGCGCTGGCCGAGGCGGGCTTCCGGGCCGTGGCCATGGATCTGCGCGGGGTCGGCGGCAGCGACCGCACACCCCGGGGCTACGACCCGGCCAACCTCGCGCTCGACATCACCGGGGTGGTCCGGTCCCTCGGGGAGCCCGACGCCGCCCTGGTCGGCCATGACCTGGGCGGTTACCTGGCGTGGACGGCCGCCGTGATGCGACCCAAACTCGTCCGGCGGCTCGCGGTCTCCTCGATGCCGCACCCGCGGCGCTGGCGCTCCGCGATGGTGTCCGACGTCAAGCAGACGGCCGCGAGTTCCTACATCTGGGGTTTCCAGCGGCCGTGGATCCCCGAGCGACAGCTCACCGCGGACGACGCCGCCCTGGTGGGCCGGCTGGTGCGGGACTGGTCGGGGCCACGGCTCCCGGACGACGAGGCGGTGGAGACGTACCGGCGCGCCATGTGCATCCCGTCGACCGCGCACTGCTCGATCGAGCCGTACCGCTGGATGGTCCGCTCACTGGCCCGCCCTGACGGCTTCCAGTTCAACCGCCGGATGCGGCGCCCGGTCCGGGTGCCCACCCTCCATCTGCACGGCTCGCTCGACCCGGTGATGCGCACGCGCAGCGCGGCCGGCTCCGGCGAGTACGTCGAGGCGCCGTACCGCTGGCGGCTGTTCGACGGTCTCGGCCACTTCCCGCACGAGGAGGACCCGGTGGCGTTCTCCGCCGAGCTCATCAACTGGCTGAAGGATCCCGAACCCGACCGCTGACCACTCCTGCGCAACAGGTGACCGATCCGATACGTCAGGTGACCATTCCGGTGCGCCCGGTGCCCGCGCCGGGACCACCGGCCGGAGGCTGGAACACATGCCCGACGCATACGCCAATTGGGGGGCCTGAGAGCGGTTATCGACCTTGGGGCAGGGGCACACGTCCGGGTATGGGCTGGACGCACGATTACAGTGACGCAGCACGCACCCGCCGCTCGGCCGCCGGGCTGAGCTCCCACCAGAGGGGGAACCCGCAGCTCACGGGTACAGACCCCCGGTTGGGGATTCCGCGCATCCTGCGCCGCCGGGCCCGCTGGGTCTCGGCCCGGCTGCGCCACCCGCGCCCCTGAGTGCCTCCGGCCTCTAGAGCGCGCAGCTGTCGCTACCCACCTGCTGGTTGGCCGAACGTCCCTGGGCGATGTCCTCGCGCACCTCGTCCGCGGTGAGGGCGTACCCGGTGTCCGGGTCGTCCAGGGACTTGGCGAAGATCACGCCGTACACCTCGCCGTCGGGTGTCAGCAGCGGGCCGCCGGAGTTGCCCTGGCGGACGGTCGCGTACAGCGAGTACACGTCGCGGCGGACGGTGCCGCGGTGGTAGATGTCCGGGCCGTCGGCCGTGATGCGCCCGCGCACGCGCGCGGGGCGCACGTCGTACGCGCCGTTCTCCGGGAAGCCCGCCACGATCGCGCCGTCGCCGCCGTCGGCGTCGCCCGCCGCGAACCGCAGCACCGGCGCGTCCAGATCCGGCACGTCGAGCACGGCGATGTCGCGCCGCCAGTCGTAGAGCACGACCGTGGCCTCGTACCTGCGGCCCACACCGCCTATCTGCACGGTGGGCTCGTCGACTCCGCCGACCACATGGGCGTTGGTCATCACCCGCCGCTCGTCGAAGACGAAGCCGGTACCCTCCAGGACTTTGCCGCAACTCTCCGCGGTGCCCATGACCTTGACGATGGACCTCTTGGCGCGGGCGGCGACCGGAGAGCCGGCCAGCGCGGGGTCCGGGGGCCGCACCTCGGTGATGGGTTCCTTGGAGAACGGGCTGAACACCTGGGGGAAGCCGTTGCGGGCGAGGACCGAGGTGAAGTCGTCGAACCAGGTGTCGGCCTCGTCCGGGAGCACCCTCTCGACGCCCAGCAGCAGGGCGGAGTTGCGCACCTCCTTGCGGACCGTCGGTATCGTCGTACTGGCGAGGAGGGTGCCGATCAGCCAGGCGACCAGGAGCATCGCCACCACGTTGACCAGGGCACCGCCGGTGGCGTCCAGGGCGCGGACCGGGGACCAGGTGAGGTACCGGCGCAGCTTGTTGCCCAGATGGGTGGTCAGGGCCTGCCCGACGGAGGCGCACACGATGACGACGATCACCGCGACGACGACGGCGGCCGTACCGACCTCGGCGTCGTCCGTCAGCACGTCCCAGACGACCGGGAGCAGGTAGACCGCGGCGAGACCGCCGCCGAGGAAGCCGGTCACCGACAGGACACCGACCACGAACCCCTGGCGATAGCCCACCACGGCGAACCACACGGCGGCCACCAGCAACAGGATGTCCAGCACGTTCACCGCTTCACGCCTCGCCTCGTCACCTTGCGGTCGCCCAATCCCGCCCCGGGGCCCGGGAGACGGCTCCCGGAAGAACACAGCACGGCCGCCACCCTGTCACGCACGCCAGTCGAGCGGGACCTGCTTCTCCTGGTCCCAGGGCTGCTCCCAGCCCGCGAAGTGCAGCAGGCGGTCGATGATCCCGGCCGTGAAGCCCCAGACGAGGGCCGACTGCACGAGGAACGCCGGGCCCATGTGGCCCCGGGGATGGACGGCCGTGGCCCGGTTCGCGGGGTCGGTCAGGTCCGCCACGGGGACCGTGAACACCCGGGCGGTCTCGTTCGGGTCCACGACGCCGACCGGGCTCGGCTCGCGCCACCAGCCCAGCACGGGCGTCACGACGAACCCGCTCACCGGGATGTAGAGCCGGGGCAGGACGCCGAAGAGCTGGACGCCGCCCGGGTCGAGCCCCGTCTCCTCCTCGGCCTCGCGCAGCGCCGCCCGCAGCGGGCCGTCGGCCCGTGGGTCGCCGTCCTCGGGGTCGAGGGCGCCGCCGGGGAAGGCGGGCTGGCCGGCGTGCGACCGCAGGGAACCGGCCCGCTCCATGAGCAGCAGCTCGGGCCCCCGCTCCCCCTCGCCGAACAGGACCAGCACGGCCGACTGCCGTCCCGCCCCGTCGGCCGGCGGCAGGAAGTGGCTCAACTGCCGCGGCTCCACCGTCTCCACCACGTGGGCCACCGGGTCCAGCCAGTCGGGCAGGCCGTCCCTGCTCAGGCCCAGCCGCCCGTCGTGCGTGTCGCTCGCGTGCTTCATCGCCACCCCCGTCGCTCTGCTGGTCCCAACGCCCCCGAGCGCACGGATCGTTCCACGTGTCCCCCGTGTGGGTGTGACGCCGCCCTTCGCGGGCGCGCACATCCGGCCGGGTACGCGCCGTCCGGTGCGGCAGGGCGGCGTACCGCGGTCCCCGCCCCACGCTCCGTGCGGCGCCCCCGCCGGCCGGGCACCGTCACGCGGCTCCCAGGGGCGGTGCCGGGATGCCGCCCGCGTCCAGGTATGCCTGCGGGGGCTTGAGGCGCTGGCCCGGGAAGCCGCCCTTCTCGTACTTCAGCAACTTCTTCGCCTTCTCCGGGTCCGTCTCGCCCTCGCCGTAGGCCGGGCAGAGCGGTGCGATGGGGCAGGCGCCGCAGGCGGGCTTGCGGGCGTGGCAGATACGGCGGCCGTGCCAGATCACGTGGTGCGAGAGCATCGTCCAGTCGCTCTTCGGGAAGAGCGCGCCGACGGCCGCCTCGATCTTCTCGGGGTCCGTCTCCTCGGTCCACCGCCACCGGCGCACCAGCCGCTGGAAGTGCGTGTCCACCGTGATGCCGGGCCGGCCGTAGGCGTTGCCGAGCACGACGAACGCGGTCTTGCGGCCGACGCCGGGCAGCTCGACCAGATCCTCCAGGCGCCCGGGGACCTCGCCGCCGAACTTCTCCACCAGCGCCTTCGACAGCCCGATCACCGACCTGGTCTTGGCCCGGAAGAACCCGCAGGGCCGCAGGATCTCCTCGACCTCCTCGGGATTGGCCACGGCCAGGTCCTCGGGGGTGGGGTACCTGGCGAAGAGACCCGGTGTCGTCTGGTTCACCCGCAGGTCGGTGGTCTGGGCGGACAGGACCGTGGCCACGAGCAGCTGGAAGGGGTTCTCGAAGTCCAGCTCCGGGTGGGCGTACGGGTACACCTCGGCGAGCTCGCGGTTGATGCGGCGGGCGCGGCGGACGAGGGCGGTGCGGGACTCGGGCTTCGGGGCGCGGCCGGTCCCGCCCTTCACCCCGTCCGCCCGCCCGGACGCGGTCTTCCCGCCGGCGGCCTCCGCGGACGCCGTCTCCGCGTCGGCGGCCTCCGCGGGCGCGGTCCTCCCGGTCGTGTTCCTCTTCGCCGAGGTCTTCTTGGCTGCAGTCACCTTCGTACCCTTTGCCGTTTTCTTCGCCCCCACGGGGTCTTGTTCGCCCACAGCGGAATTCTGGTCCGCAACCACCCGCCCGATCCCTCAGGCCTGTGTGCTCGCCGGTGTTTTGGACACCCGGCCAGCGTAAAGCCCAGCAAGGACATCCGCCCCGGAGCCAGGAGATCGGCGTCCGATTGGACCCCTGCCGCATGTCCCGGCACACCGGTGCGGCATCCTTGTGACAGATCACACTGTTTGGACCGTCCGGCAAAATGGGGAGCACGGTCCCCTGGTACACCGGGGAGCAAGATCCCCTGAGCAGGTCGACAAGGAGAGAACTCGTGGACGACGTTCTGCGGCGCGCCCCGCTCTTCGCGGCGCTCGATGACGAGCAGGCCGCGGAGCTCCGCGCCTCCATGAGTGAGGTGACCCTCGCGCGCGGTGACTCGCTGTTCCACGAGGGGGACCCGGGTGACCGCCTCTACGTGGTCATGGAAGGCAAGGTCAAGCTCCACCGCACGTCCCCCGACGGCCGCGAGAACATGCTGGCGGTGCTCGGCCCCGGCGAGCTGATCGGCGAGCTGTCCCTGTTCGACCCCGGCCCGCGCACGGCCACGGCCACCGCGCTGACCGAGGTCAAACTGCTGGGCCTCGGCCACGGCGACCTCCAGCCCTGGCTGAACGCACGCCCCGAGGTGGCCGCCGCCCTGCTGCGCGCCGTCGCCCGCCGGCTGCGCAAGACCAACGACCAGATGTCCGACCTGGTCTTCTCGGACGTGCCCGGCCGGGTGGCCCGCGCGCTCCTGGACCTCTCCCGCCGCTTCGGCGTGCAGTCGGAGGAGGGCATCCACGTCGTCCACGACCTCACGCAGGAGGAGCTCGCCCAGCTCGTCGGCGCGTCCCGCGAGACGGTCAACAAGGCCCTCGCCGACTTCGCCGGCCGCGGCTGGCTGCGCCTGGAGGCCCGCGCCGTGATCCTCCTCGACGTCGAGCGGCTGGCCAAGCGCTCGCGCTGACCACCGCCGCGGTACGCACGACGGGGTCCCGCCTCCTCCGGACGGCGGGCCCCCGCGGCCTTCTCCCCCGGGTGCCTCAGATGAGTCCGTGCTCCCGCAGGTAGTCCAGCTGCGCCCGCACCGACAGCTCGGCCGCCGGCCACAGGGAGCGGTCCACGTCCGCGTACACGTGCGCCACGATCTCGTCCGGCGACCGGTGGCCGTCCTCGACGGCCGTCTCGACCTGGGCGAGCCGGTGGGCGCGATGGGCGAGGTAGTACTCCACGGCGCCCTGGGCGTCGTCGAGGACGGGACCGTGCCCCGGCAGCACGGTGTGCACGCCGTCGTCGACCGTCAGCGACCTGAGACGCCGCAGGGAGTCCAGATAGTCCCCGAGACGGCCGTCGGGGTGGGCCACGACGGTCGTACCGCGTCCCAGGACGGTGTCACCCGTCAGGACCGCCCGATCGGCCGGGAGGTGGAAGCTCAGCGAGTCGGCGGTGTGCCCGGGGGTCGGCACGACCCGCAGCTCCAGCCCGCCGGCCGTCACCACGTCGCCCGCGCCCAGTCCCTCGTCCCCGAGCCGCAGCGCCGGGTCCAGCGCCCGTACCCCGGTCCCCGTCAGCTCCGCGAACCGCGCGGCACCCTCGGCGTGGTCCGGGTGCCCGTGCGTGAGCAGGGTCAGCGCTATGCGCTTGCCTGCCCGCTCCGCCGTGTCGACGACGTGGCGGAGGTGTCCCTCGTCCGACGGGCCCGGATCGACGACGACCGCCACCGCGGAGCCGGGTTCGGACAGGATCCAGGTGTTCGTGCCGTCCAGGGTCATCGCGGACGCGTTGGGCGCGAGCACGTTGACGGCACGCGCGGTGGCGGGGCCCGAGCGGACCTCGCCCCGCGGCTGGCCGGGCAGGGCGGCGGCGTCGGTCATACGGGAACACGCTCCAGTACGTCGGTCGTGGTCCGGCCGGGGCCGTTCGCCGGCCGTCCCCGGGTCATGCGGGGCTTCCCCCGGCCGGGACGTGCTTGGTGAACTCGTCGTGGCCGGGCCAGGAGAGTTCGATCTCGCCGTCCCGCAGCCGGGCCGTGGCCAGAACGGGCGTCAGGTCGCGGGCGGGTGCGGCGGCCAGCGCCCCGGCGGCCGTCGGGTACGCGGTGAGCTGACGCAGCGTCGCGATGGTGGGCGGCATCATCAGCAGGTCGCCCCGGTCATAGGCGTCGGCCGCGTCCCGGGGCCGGATCCACACCGTGCGGTCGGCCTCGGTGGAAGCGTTACGGGTGCGCTGCCCCTGGGGGAGGGCCGCCACGAAGAACCAGGTGTCGTAGCGGCGGGACTCGAACTCCGGGGTGATCCAGCGGGCCCAGGCGCCCAGCAGGTCGGACCGCAGCACCAGTCCCCTGCGCTCGAGGAACTCCGCGAAGGGCAGCTCACGGGCGGCCACCGCGGCGCGGTCGGCCTCCCAGTCCTCGCCCGTCGTGTCGCCGACCACCGTGTCGGCGGCCGGACCCGCGAGCAGGACGCCCGCCTCCTCGTACGTCTCCCGCACGGCCGCGCACACGACGGCCTGGGCGGCCCGCTCGTCGCCGACGCCGAGCCGGTCGGCCCACCACGCGCGCGTGGGGCCCGCCCACCGGACGAGGTGGTCGTCGTCGCGCGGATCCACGCCGCCGCCCGGGTACGCGTACGCGCCCGCCGCGAAGGCCATGGAGGCGCGCCGGCGCAGCATGTGCACCGCGGGGGTGCCGTCGGTGTCCTTCAGGAGCATGACCGTGGCCGCCCGCTTCGGGGCGACCGGGGTGAGCGCTCCCTCGGCCAGCGCGCGGATGCGTTCCGGCCACTCCGGTGGATACCACTGCCCGTTCGCCATGGCCGGAGGCTATCCCGTGACGCGCTGATGTTCGAGGGCGGCAGCGGTGCCACCAGGGGCGCGCCGTCGCACCGGTACGGCCGGTGGCGGTCGGCGCCCCTGGACGACGGGCGGGACGGGCGCCGCTCAGGGCCCCGTCCGCCGGCCCGTCACGCCTGCGTCAGCTCCACCTGGATCTCGACCTCGACCGGCGCGTCCAGCGGGAGCACCGCCACGCCGACCGCGCTGCGGGCGTGGACGCCCTTGTCGCCGAGGACCTCGCCGAGCAGTTCGCTGGCGCCGTTGACGACGGCGGGCTGGCCCGTGAAGTCGGCCGCGGAGGCGACGAAGCCCACGACCTTCACCACGCGCGCGACGCGGTCGAGGTCACCGGCGACCGACTTGACCGCGGCGAGCGCGTTCAACGCGCAGACACGGGCCAGTTCCTTGGCCTCCTCCGGCGTGACCTCGGCGCCGACCTTGCCGGTGAGCGGCAGCTTGCCGTCCACCATGGGGAGCTGGCCGGACGTGTACACGTACGCCCCGGACCGTACGGCGGGCTGGTACGCGGCCAGCGGAGGCACGACCTCCGGCAGCGTCAGCCCGAGCTCCGCCAGCTTCGCCTCGACGGCGCTCACACCTTCTCCCGCTTCAGGTAGGCCACCAGCTGCTCGGGGTTGTTCGGCCCGGGCACGACCTGGACGAGCTCCCAGCCGTCCTCGCCCCAGGTGTCCAGGATCTGCTTCGTGGCGTGGACGAGCAGCGGCACGGTTGCGTATTCCCACTTGGTCATGTGGCCGACTCTAGCCGCTGCCGTACACCGGGCACGTGGCCGAGTGCGGACCCGTTGTCCACAGCCCCAGGCGTAGGCCGCGGGCGGACTGGTTACGCTCGAATATGTGAGCAGGCTCCAGGTCGTCAGTGGCAAGGGCGGTACCGGTAAGACCACGGTCGCCGCAGCACTCGCGCTCGCCCTCGCGACCGAGGGGAAGCGCGCCCTTCTGGTCGAGGTCGAGGGCAGACAGGGCATCGCGCAGCTCTTCGAGACGGAGGCGTTGCCGTACGAGGAGCGCAAGATCGCCGTGGCTCCGGGCGGCGGGGAGGTGTACGCGCTCGCCATCGACCCGGAGCTGGCCCTGCTGGACTACCTCCAGATGTTCTACAAGCTGGGCGGCGCCGGCCGGGCCCTGAAGAAGCTCGGCGCCATAGACTTCGCCACCACCATCGCGCCGGGCGTGCGGGACGTGCTCCTCACCGGCAAGGCGTGCGAGGCCGTGCGCCGCAAGGACCGCAACGGGCGCTTCGCGTACGACTACGTGGTGATGGACGCGCCGCCCACGGGCCGCATCACCCGCTTCCTCAACGTCAACGACGAGGTGGCGGGCCTGGCGAAGATCGGCCCGATACACAACCAGGCCCAGTCCGTGATGCGCGTGCTGAAGTCACCGGCTACGGCGGTGCACCTGGTCACCCTGCTGGAGGAGATGCCCGTCCAGGAGACCGCGGACGGCATCGCGGAGCTGCGCGCCGCCCGGCTGCCGGTGGGCCGGATCATCGTGAACATGGTGCGGCCGGCCGTGCTGGACTCCGCCGAGCTGGAGTTCATGGCGGCCGCCTCCCGTCCGGCCGTCGCGCGGGCGCTCTCGGCCGCCGGGCTCGGCGGCGCGCGGCGCGGCGGCGGCGCCGAGCGGCTCGTGCAGCCGCTGCTGGGCCAGGCCGGGGAGTACGCCGAGCGCCACGCACTGGAGCACGAGCAGCGGGCCGTCCTGCAGGAGCTGGACCTGCCGCTGCACGAACTGCCGCTGCTCGCCGAGGGCATGGACCTCGCGGGTCTGTACGAACTGGCCACGGAACTGCGTCAGCAAGGGATCTCATGAGTCCGGACCCGGCCACCACGCACGACTCGTCCGCCCTCCACGAACCGGCCCCTCCGCAGGAGGCGCACGGCTCGGCCCATGCCCACGCCCCCCACCGCTCCATCCGGTCGGCCCGCGCGTTGGCGGTCGACCCGCTGCTGGACGACCCGGACACCCGCATCGTGGTGTGCTGCGGCTCCGGCGGTGTCGGCAAGACGACCACGGCGGCGGCCCTGGGGCTGCGGGCAGCCGAGCGCGGCCGCAAGGTGGTCGTGCTCACCATCGACCCGGCCCGCAGGCTGGCGCAGTCGATGGGCATCGACTCCTTGGACAACATCCCGCGCCGGGTGAAGGGCATCGACGACACCGCGGGCGGCGAACTGCACGCGATGATGCTCGACATGAAGCGCACCTTCGACGAGATCGTCGAGGCGCACGCGGACCCCGAGCGGGCGTCCGCCATCCTGGGCAACCCCTTCTACCAGTCGCTCTCGGCGGGCTTCGCGGGCACGCAGGAGTACATGGCGATGGAGAAGCTGGGGCAGCTCCGCGCGCGGGACGAGTGGGACCTGATCGTCGTCGACACCCCTCCGTCGCGCTCGGCGCTGGACTTCCTGGACGCCCCGAAGCGGCTCGGCTCCTTCCTGGACGGGAAGCTGATCCGGGTGCTGCTGGCGCCGGCGAAGATGGGCGGGCGCGCGGGGATGAAGTTCCTCAACGTGGGGATGTCGATGATGACGGGCGCCCTGGGCAAGGTGCTCGGCGGGCAGCTGCTGCGGGACGTGCAGACGTTCGTGGCCGCCATGGACTCGATGTTCGGCGGGTTCCGCACGCGCGCGGACGCCACGTACAAACTGTTGCAGGCGCCCGGCACGGCGTTCCTGGTGGTGGCGGCCCCGGAGCGGGACGCGCTGCGGGAGGCCGCGTACTTCGTGGAGCGGCTGGCGGCCGAGGACATGCCGCTCGCGGGCCTGGTGCTCAACCGGGTCCACGGCAGCGGCGCGGCCCAGCTGTCCGCCGAGCGCGCGCTCGCCGCCGCGGAAAATCTTGACGAGGCCCGCATTGTGGATCAGCGGAGCGGGAAAGCAGTACTTCGTAACTCCCCCACCACGCACGGCAGTTCAGAATCTCCCGCATCCGAGGGTTCCGTCTCCGAGGCACCGGCTCCCGAAACCGGCTCCCCCGCCGAAGATCGGGCCGACACCGACCGGACCGCCGAGGACGAACAGACCACCGAGGACGACCGGACCGCCACGGGCGACCGGGCCGTCGAACAACTCACCGCAGGCCTGTTGAGGCTGCACGCCGAGCGCATGCAGCTGCTCTCCCGTGAGCAGCGCACGCGCGACCGTTTCACCGCACTCCACCCCGAGGTGGCCGTGGCGGAAGTGGCCGCGCTGCCCGGTGACGTCCACGACCTCGCGGGGCTGCGGGACATCGGGGACCGGCTCGCGACCATACGACCGGAGCTGCCCGAGACCGCGACCGGCGCCTGAGCACGCGCGCCGGGGCACACCTGCCGCGGGCCCGTGACCCACCGCCCGTGGACCGCCGGGCACGGCCGGTGCACGGGCGGGTGGCGCGTGGGGGAACCCGGGAGACCGGAGGCCGGCTCACCTGCCGGAGCGGCGACGCGGACGCCGGCGCCCGGAGGGTGCCCTGGGCGGGTGCCGTGGTCCCGGTGGGGCGACGGGAACGCTCTCAGCCCACCGCCGCGTAGCTCTCGTACGTCTCGTCCTCGTCGAGGGGGAGCAGGCCGACGCCGCGCTCGTACTCCGTACGCGCGGTCTCCAGCAGCCTGCGCCAGGACGTGACGGTCGGCCGCCTGCGCAGCAGTGCGCGGCGCTCGCGCTCCGTCATGCCTCCCCACACGCCGAACTCGACGCGGTTGTCCAGCGCGTCGGCCAGGCACTCCGTGCGTACCGGGCATCCGGTGCACACCGCCTTGGCCCTGTTCTGCGCTGCTCCCTGCACGAACAGTTCATCCGGATCGGTAGTGCGGCAGGCAGCCTGCGCACTCCAGTCGGTTACCCAGCCCATACCGGCGCCGTCCTCTCCCGAATCGAGGCTCCCCCACGGCGGCAGCGGCATATTCACCGCCGCCAGTTGAGGACGTTACGGAAGGTGGGCACCGTGCAACACCCCCTTCGGGCCCAATCTTGAATGGCCCGAACGGACTATGCGTAAGCGGCAGATCACCCGCGGGAGTGACCTGAGGACATACGTGACCATCCCGTCAGACCGGGACAGTTGCACTGCGTCACATCGGACACCGGGTGACACACGAGGCGGATACGGACACGCCCCCGGAAAAAAGTCGGTGTGACGTCGGAACGATCCGGGGTCACCGGACGTACTTGATACATGGGTCTACTGCTGTGACGACCGACAGCAGCTTAGGCCAAGGCATAGACGCGTGTCCGGCGAATCAGAACGTCGGCATCGCCGGCGGCCGACTGCCCTCGTACGTCACGATCCGGTACTCGAACATCCCGAGGGCCGACGGCTCCCTCGGAACGCCCATGACTACGGATTAGGCTGCGTTCATGGCAAACAAGCGCTCGGGCGGTGGTCTGTCACCCACGCAGCAGGCCGCCAGGTTCCTCGGTGTCAGCGTGCTCGCGGGAGCCGTCATGGCGGGCATCGCCCTGCCCGCGGTCGGCGCCCTGGGCCTGGCCGCCAAGGGCTCGGTCGAGGGGTTCGACGAGATCCCGTCCAATCTGAAGCGGCCGCCGCTGAGTCAGCGCACGCAGATCCTGGACAGCGAGGGCGCGCAGATCGCCACGGTCTACTCCCGTGACCGCACGGTGGTCGACCTCAAGGACATGTCGCCGTACATGCAGAAGGCGATCGTCGCGATCGAGGACTCGCGCTTCTACGAGCACGGGGCGGTCGACCTCAAGGGCATCCTGCGCGCCCTGAACAAGAACGCGCAGAGCGGCGGCGTCGAGGAGGGCGCCTCGACGCTGACCCAGCAGTACGTGAAGAACGTCTTCGTGGAGGAGGCCGGCGACGACCCGACGAAGGTCGCCCAGGCCACCCAGCAGACCCTCGGCCGCAAGATCCGCGAGCTGAAGTACGCGATCCAGGTCGAGGAGGAGCTCGGCAAGAAGAAGATCCTGGAGAACTACCTCAACATCACCTACTTCGGCCAGCAGGCGTACGGTGTCGAGGCGGCGTCGCAGCGCTACTTCTCCAAACCCGCCAAGGACCTCGCCCTCCAGGAGGCGGCCCTCCTCGCCGGCATCGTCCAGGCCCCGACCAGCTACGACCCGGTGAACGACGAGGCGACGGCCAAGAAGCGCCGCAACGTGGTCCTCCAGCGCATGGCCGAGGTCGGCGACATCACCCAGGCGGAGGCCGACGAGGCCAAGAAGACCCCGATCGCACTGAACGTCAGCAGGCCGAAGAACGGCTGCATCACGGCGGTCAAGGGAGCGGGCTTCTTCTGCGACTACGTGCGCGAGGTCTTCCTGACCGACCCGGTCTTCGGCAAGACCAGGGAGGACCGGGCCAAGGTCTGGAACCAGGGCGGTCTGACGATCCGCACCACGCTGGACGCGAAGGCCCAGGAAGCGGTCCAGGCCTCGGTCAAGGACCACGTCAACCAGAGCGACGACGTGGCGACCGCGGCCACCATCGTCGAGCCCGGCACCGGCAAGATCCTCGCGATGGGCCAGTCCCGCCCGTACGGCATCGACAGCAAGAAGGACGAGACCACGATCAACCTCTCGGTCGACGCGGACATGGGCGGCGGCGCCGGCTACCAGCCCGGTTCCACGTTCAAGCCGATCGTGGCGGCGGCCGCCATCGAACGCGGTACGTCGGCGACCAAGTCGTACTCCTCGCCGTACGAGATGGACTACCCGAGCCCGGTCGCCACGTGCGGCGACAAGCGGTGGGTGAACACGGAGGGCTCCGAGCTCACCAACGAGAACGAGTCCGAGGTCGGCCCGTACGCCATGAAGGAGGCGACCGCCCTCTCGGTCAACACCTACTTCGTGCAGCTGATCAGCGAGATCGGCATCTGCCCGGTGACCGAGCTGTCCCAGAAGATGGGCGTCGAGCGGGCCGACGGGAACGAGATGCCCGAGGTGCCGTCCATCGCGCTCGGCACCCAGGAGGTGTCGCCGCTGACGATGGCGAACGCGTATGCGACCTTCGCCTCCCGGGGCATGTACTGCACGCCGGTCGCCATCGAGTCGATCAGCCAGCGGGTCGGCGGGAGGACGAACTCCCTCGAGGTGCCGAAGTCGACCTGCTCGCGCGCGATGTCGGAGAACACCGCCGACACCGTCAACACGCTCCTGCGGGGCGTGGTCGAGGACGGCACGGGTACGCAGGCGGGTCTCGGCAGCCGCCCCAGCGCGGGCAAGACCGGAACGACGGACTACCGCTACGCGGCCTGGTTCGTGGGCTACACGCCGAACCTGGCGGGTGCGGTCTGGGTCGGCGACCCCGCGCACGAGCGGCAGATGGTGGACATTACCATCGGCGGCCAGTGGCACGACAAGGTGTACGGCGGTGCGGTTCCCGGTCCGATCTGGCGCGACATGATGTCCGGCGCCCTGGAGGGAAAGCCCTCGCCCGACTTCAACATGGTCAACATCCCCGACGCCAACAGCGGCGGCGGCCGGGGCGGCGACGGTGACAACGGGGACGGTGACGACGGGGACGACGGCGCCAACGGGGACAACGACGGTGGCGGTGGCGACGGCGGTGGCGACGGCGGTGGCTGGGGCGGCGGCAACGGGGACGACGGCGGGAACGGGGGCAACGGCGGCAACGACGGCGGCACCTTCCCCGACCCCTCCTTCTCCATCCCGGAGAACTTCTTCCAGGGACAGGACAACGGAGGAGGCTGGGGCGACGGGGGCAGGTTCGGCTGACCCGGTGACCGGTTGAATCCCGGCGGTACGCGTACGGCGGTGGGGCGCCCCCTGATCACTTCAGGGGGCGCCCCACCGCCGTATGACGAGTGATGACGAAGCCGCTCGCTCAGGCTCCGGCGAGGAGCTGCTTGACCACCGCGGCGACACGGCCGCCCTCGGCCTGCCCGGCCACCTTGGGATTGACGATCTTCATGACCTGGCCCATGGCCCGCGGGCCCTCGGCGCCGGCCGCGCGGGCCTCCTCGACCGCCTGGGCGACGATCTCGCGGAGAGCGTCGTCCGACAGCTGCTTGGGCAGGTAGACGGCGAGGATCTCGCCCTCCGCCTTCTCCCGCTCGGCCTGCTCGGGGCGACCGCCCTGTGCGAAGGCGTCCGCGGCCTCGCGCCGCTTCTTCGCCTCCTTGGTGATCACCTTCGAGACCTCGTCGTCGGAGAGCTCGCGCTTCTCCTTGCCCGCGACCTCCTCCTTGGTGATCGCGGCGAGCGTCAGCCGGAGCGTCGAGGAGCGGAGCTCGTCGCGCTCCTTGATCGCGGCGTTGAGGTCTTCCTGCAGCTTCGACTTGAGCGTGGTCATGGACCTGATTGTCGCAGGTGCGCGGGGCTGGCCGCCCGTTCATTACGCGAGGGCCGGAAGCGGGCCGACGGCCGGGCGTGGGCGGGGAGCACGCGGGGTGTTACTCGCCTGTCCACAAGGGAACTTGGCCTCGCGGAGGAGTTGTCCACAGGCGGCGCCGCGCGTCGTCCCGGGTCTGACACGATGGGGCCATGCGAGCGCGATACGGAGTACCTGTGGGGATCGCGGCGGTCGGCGCCGCCGGTCTGGTGTATGCGGCGGGATTCGAGTCCCGCTCCTTCCGGCTGCGGCGGGTGACGGTGCCGGTGCTGCCGCCCGGCATGCGGCCCCTGCGCATACTCCAGGTCTCCGACATCCACATGGTGAGCGGGCAGCGCAAGAAGCAGCGCTGGCTGCGCTCACTGGCCGGCCTGCGCCCCGACTTCGTCATCAACACCGGGGACAACCTCTCCGACCCCGAGGGCGTCCCCGAGGTGCTGGACTCGCTGGGCCCGCTGATGGAGTTCCCCGGGGCGTACGTCTTCGGCTCGAACGACTACTACGGCCCGAAGCTGCGCAACCCCGCCCGCTACCTGGTGGAGAAGATGCAGGGCCGGCACGGCCTGAACGGCAACGCGCCCGCGGTGGACGTCGTCCACAACCCGTGGGAGGAGTTGCGGGACGCCTTCGACGCGGCGGGCTGGCTGAACCTCACGAACACCCGCGGCACCCTCAAGATCGATGGCATGGAGATCGAGCTGACCGGTCTCGACGACCCGCACATCAAGCGCGACCGCTACGCGCGCGTGGCGGGCGGGCCCGCGGAGTCGGCCGACCTCTCCCTGGGCGTGGTGCACGCCCCGTACCTGCGCACGCTGGACGCGTTCACCGCGGACGGCTACCCCCTGATCCTGGCGGGCCACACCCACGGCGGCCAGCTCTGCATCCCCTTCTACGGCGCGCTCGTCACCAACTGCGACCTGGACACGGACCGGGTGAAGGGCCTGTCGAGACACACGGTGGAGGGGCGTACGGCCTACATGCACGTATCGGCGGGCTGCGGCACGAACCGCTACACCCCGGTACGGTTCGCCTGCCCGCCGGAGGCGTCCCTGCTGACCCTGGTAGGGCGGGAGCGGCACCGGGGGTGACCTGAGGGACAGGGCGAACCGAACCGAAGGCGAACCGCGGGGCCGGGGACTGCCGGGCCGCGGCGAGGCCCTCTCACCCCGTCGCCCCGTCACCCGCCCGGCCCATTCCCACCAGCCCGTTCCGCCGGTGCGGCTTAGCGTGAACGCATGACCGCACCGATACCCAGGGACCTCCCCGAACTGCCCCCCATCCCGGGTGTCGCCGTACGGCTGTCCCCCATGACGCCCGCGAGGACGGTGCTGCCGCCCACGGCCCGGCGCCCGACGGCGGCCGTCCTCCGCGCCCTGGTGGCGCTCGCGGCGGCGACCGGCGTCGGCATCGAGCTGCTCACGGGCAGCCCGCTGCGAGCGCTGAGCCACTGGTCCGTCCAGTGCGGCCTGCTGGTGGCGGTGGTGTTCGCCTGGTCGGCGGTCCGGGCCTGGACGGCCGACCAGCCCCTGTCGCCGCTCGTGACGGGCGGCACACTGCTCTACGCCTCCGTCGCGGGCCTGGTCCACCACCTGCTCCTGACCCACGAGGTGGGGACGTCCGCCCTGACGGGCCTGGACGCGGGCGCGGGCTCCGGTGACGTGGCCATGTTCACGGGCCTGCCCGAGGTGACCGGTCCGCTCCTGCACACCGCGGTCCCGCTCGCGGTGGCGGCGGACTGGCTGCTGCTGACCCGCCCCAAGGCGCTGCGGCCGGTCCACGCGGCGGCGTGGCTGCTGGGCCCACTGGCGTACCTGGGGTTCACGCTGGCCCGGGGCGCCCTGCTCGCGGACGGCTCGTCGGCACCGTACCTCTACCCGTTCCTCGACGTGGCCGCGTACGGCTACCGGAGCGTCCTCGCCAACGCCCTCATCCTCGGCCTCGCGATCTACGCCCTGGCCATCTTCCTGGTGGCCGTCGACCGGGTCCGCCCCAACCTGCTGCGGACCCGACACGACCGCCCGCGCGGCCGACGGGGCCCGGACGACCGGCTCGACCACCGCGCTCACTGGGACCAGCCGCCGGAGAACCGGATTTCGTCTCCAGCCACGAGTGGGCTAGAGTAAACGACGTCGCCGCGACGAGCAGCGACGATCGGGGTGTAGCGCAGCTTGGCAGCGCGCTTCGTTCGGGACGAAGAGGTCGTGGGTTCAAATCCCGCCACCCCGACAGAGGAACATCAGGTGGGCCACCTACTCGCGAGAGTAGGTGGCCCACCTGTTTCGTCTGCGTGCCCTCCTGTGTGACTACCACCCCGGACGTGTGTCGTTACCGGAAGTGGCGGAAGCGGTGGGGGCGACGCGGGCCGGTGGGCGAGGATGGCTGGTGCGGTGGATGTGTAGCCTGGCCACCTGGTTGAGCCGCTCTCCCCGCGTCGGCCGATGAACCGTGGTCGCCGGCCGGCACGGTGACCGGCGCTCCCCGTCGACCAGGGCGCATGTGCCGAGGAGTGAGCAGTGAAGATTGCTTTTCTGATCAACAACGCCTACGGCATCGGCGGGACCATCCGCTCGACCGTGAACCTCTCCACCGCGTTCGCCGCCCGGCACGACGTCGAGGTGGTCAGCGTGCACCGGGTGAAGGACGAGCCCGCGCTCGCCTATGACGAGCGGGTGACGCTGACGTCGCTGATCGACATGCGGGAAGGGCCGGCGTACGAGGGCGACGACCCTCTGACGCGTGAGCCGTGCACGATGTTCCCCGACACCGGTGCCGCCGCGCACTCCTCCCGCCTGCCCTACTCGGCGTTGCAGGACGAGCGCATCGGCCGGTGGCTGCGCGGGACGGACGCCGACGTGGTGATCTCCACCCGGCCCGATCTCAACGGCTATCTGGCCCGGGACGGGCAGAGCCGTTACCTGCGCATCGGGCAGGAACACCTCAGCCTGGACGCCCACAACCCCACCCTGCGGGAGCACCAGAACCGCGCGGTCCCGCAGCTGGACGCCTTCGTGACCGTGTCGGAGGCCGACGCCGAGCAGTACCGGCGGGCGCTGCCGGACGCGTCGGCCCGGATCTCGTCCATACCGAACAGCGTGCCCGCGCCGGGTGTCGAGCCGTCCGACCCCGCGTCGCGCGTCATCGTCGCCGCCGGCCGACTGGTGCCCGTAAAGCGGTACGACCGGCTGATCGACGCCTTCGCGAAGATCGCGGACGTCCATCCGGACTGGACCCTGCGCCTGTACGGGCGCGGTCCCGAGCGCGCGAAGCTGCGGGCGCGGATCGACCGGCTCGGGCTCTACGAGCGGGTG
>NZ_JAVRHI010000340.1:0-5703 GCF_034105845.1 Streptomyces sp. CRN 30
GCCCGGCCGGGCGGCGCGGGCCGGGCCGGGGCGATCGTCGCCGGCGTCCTGACGGCGGCGGGCGGCTACGTGGTCGGCAGCGTACGGGCCCGCCGGGGCGCGGTGACGTTCGCGTCGGGGCCGGTCGGGGGTGACGGGCGTGGCTGACACCCCGGCGGAGGCGGTGGACGCCGGCGACGCGCGCGTGCCGGTGCTCATGTACCACGCGGTCGCCGTCGAGCCGAACGACGCGACGCGGGCGCTGTCGGTGACGCCGGCGGCGTTCGCGGAGCAGATGGCGATGGTCGCGGAGCGCGGCATGACCCCGCTGACGACGGCGGAGCTGGCGGCCGCCTGGCGCACCGGGCGGCCGCTGCCCGCCCGCCCGGTGCTCGTCACCTTCGACGACGGCTACGAGGGCGTGCACCGCCACGCCCTCCCCGTGCTGGCCGGACACGGCTTCCCGGCGACGCTGTTCGTCTCCACGGGCTGGCTGCGCGGCCCGTACGACACCGGGGGTGCCCTGGACACCATGCTCGGCTGGGGGCAGGTCCGCGAACTGGCGGGCGCGGGCGTCGAGATCGGCGGGCACAGCCACACCCACCCCCAGCTCGACCAGCTCGGCGCCGAACGGCTGCGGCACGAGCTGGTGCACTGCCGGGAGATCGTCACCGACCAGCTGGGCACGGCACCGATGTCGTTCGCCTACCCCTACGGCTACTCCGACCGCCGGGTGCGGGCGGCGGTGCGCGAGACGGGGTACGCGCAGGCGCTGGCGGTGGGCAACGCGCCGGCCCGCCGCGCGCAGGGCCCGTACGCGCTGCGCCGGGTGACGGTCCGCCGGAGCACCGGCGCCGAGGAGTTCGCCCGGCTGCTGGAGTGCCGGGCGATCACCCGTACCTTCGCCCGCGACCGCGCGCTCACCAAGGGCTACGCCACCCTGCGCCGCACCCGCCAACTACGCAGACGAGCCCCGTAAGGACCGCGGAGAGCACCCCACCACGAACCCGAGAGCAGGGGACGCGCCCCTTAAGGGGCGCGGGGAACTGCGCGACAAGCCCCGACGGCGCCGCACCCCACCACGAACCCGCAGAGAACCGCACCGAACCACACGGAACCACCCGCCGCGCGTACCCGGGAAACCGGGTGCACGCGGCACGCCCGTGCCGGATCATGGCGGCATGTCAGACAACCCGCACGACGCGCTGCCGATCCGGCTCCACGTCGACGACAGCGACTCCCCCACCGACGTCGTCGACGCGCTGTTCCTCGGCCGCTTCGCGACGGGCGAGCAGCCGTACTCGCACGCGGCCAACATCGACCGGGTCCGCTCCGGCGCCACGCTGCTGCCGCCCGACGCGCGGCTGCTCCGCGCGGCCCGCGACGGCGACCGCAGCGCGACGCTCGCGGAGGGCGACGGCTGGACCGTGCTGATCTCCCGCTGGAACCGGGGCGCGGACGTCACCGTCACGGCGACCAGCGAGGAACTGGCCGCGAAGGTCCTCGGCGAGGCAACCGACGGCGCGGCCGACGAACCCGAACCGCAGCCGGAGAACGTCACGATGGGGTTCTGGTACGTCTCCCCGCGACGCGGCCCGCACCGCACCACCCGGCAGATCTCCGCCGGTACGTGGGAGGAGATCCGGCCCAACTACACGGCGCCGGTGGCGGACGCGATGGACCGGCTGATGGCCACGACCCCCGAGGACATCGCCGGCCGGCTGCTCCTGCTGCACGGCCCGCCGGGCACCGGCAAGACCTCCGCGCTGCGCACCCTGGCCCGGTCCTGGCGGGACTGGTGCCAGGTGGACTGCGTCCTCGACCCCGAGCGGCTCTTCTCCGACGTCGGCTACCTGATGGACATCGCCATCGGCGAGGAGGACGCGGCGGGCAAGGGCCGCTGGCGGCTGCTGCTCCTGGAGGACTGCGACGAACTGATCCGCGGCGAGGCCAAGCACACCGCCGGCCAGGCCCTGTCCCGGCTCCTCAACCTCACCGACGGACTGCTCGGCCAGGGCCGCAACGTACTGGTCGGCGTCACCACCAACGAGGACCTCGAACGCCTCCACCCGGCCGTGGTCCGCCCCGGCCGCTGTCTGGCCCGGATCGAGGTCGGCCCGCTGACCCGCCGGGAGTCCGTGGACTGGCTCGGCACCGAGGAGGGAGTGGGCCGCGAGGGCGCGACCCTGGCGGAGCTGTACGCGCTGCGCCGGGGCACCTCGCCGACGGCCCTGCCCGAGCCCCGGGAGGGCGCGGACGCGGGCCTGTACCTGTAGCCGCTCGCCCGGCACGGGCTCGGCACCGAGCAGGCCGTACGGCAGGCGTGAGAGCGGGCGGCGTTCAGTTCACTCCCCGAACGCCGCCCGCAGCGCGTCCCGCACCGCTTCCTCCGCCGCCTCCCGGGACACCCCCAACCGCCGTGCCCGCGCGGCGAACTCCTCCGCCGCGGCGGCGGTCTCCCGCTCCGCCGCGCCCCCCGCCGCGGCGACGAACGTCCCGTTCCGTCCCCGCGTCTCGATCACCCCGTCCGCCTCCAGCGCCCGGTACGCCTTGGCGACGGTGTTCGCGGCGAGGCCCAGGGACTGGGCGAGCCCCCGCACCGTGGGCAGCCGGTAGCCCACCGGCAGGGCGCCCGACCGGGCCTGCTCGGAGATCTGCGCGCGCACCTGCTCGTAGGGCGGGACGCCGTCATCGATGTGGATCTTCAAGGTCACAGGGCGATTCTCCCGCACCGGGCGGAAAATGAGAGGCGGCCGGCCACGGTCGGCCGTAGCGTGCCCGCACATGACCATCACCGTGCGCGACCTGCGCGCCGACGACCGTGCGGACGTCGAGGCGTTCACCCTCGTCCGTCACCTGTCCGTCCCGTTCATGCTCTGGACCCCCGAGTCGATCCTGCACCGCCTCACCCACACCCACCCGGACGCCCGGACCCGCTCCCTGGTCGCGGAGGCGGACGGCGAGGTGATCGGCTCGGCGCAGATCGGCCTGGTCCACGAGAGCCCGGAGCCGGGACAGGCGTACCTCAACCTCTACATACGCCCGGACCGGCGGCGGCGCGGCGCGGGCGGGCCGCTGCTGCGGGCGTCGGAGGAGCACCTGACGGCGGCGGGCGCGACGAAGCTGTTCTCCTGGGCGCTGGACGCGCCGGAGAACCGGGCCTTCGCCGAGCGGTACGGTTACCGCGCCGGACGCTCCGCGCATTTTCTCCGTCTGGACCTGACGGCGGGCTCCCTCCCGCCGCTCCAGGACCCGCCCCCGGGCGTCGAACTGCGCACGGCGGCCGACTACGCGGACGATCCGCGTCCGCTGTTCGAGCTGGACGCGGAGACGACGCAGGACGAGCCGAGCGACGTCGACCTGGCCCTGGCGGACTACGAGGGGTGGCTGGCGGAGACCTGGCACCACCCGCTGCTGGACCGCGACCTGACCACCGTCGCGGTGGCCGGCGGCCGCCCGGTCGCCTTCACGGCGGCGTACACGGACGACGGCACGCGGTACTCCACGGCGATGACCGGCACCGCGCGCGCCCACCGCGGCCGGGGGCTGGCGAAGCTGGTGAAGAACGCGTCGCTGCACCGCGCGCGGGCGGCGGGCCGCACGGAGGCGTTCACGGGCAACGACACCGGCAACGGGCCGATGCTCGCGGTCAACAAGTGGTTCGGGTACGAGCGCTGCGCGACGGAGGTGCGCTATGTCCGCACCCTCGGCTGAACCCGCCGCCGTCATCGACGTCGTCCTGGTCAAGGCGGGCCGCACGAAGATCCGCTACCCGGGGGAGCTGCTGCACGACGACGGCACCCGCGTCGCCGTGCGCGCCGCCTGGGCCGGTGCGGGCGTCCGTGACTTCGGCTTCGTGCGGTTCGAGCCGGGGGACGTGTTCACCGAGTACTACTGGCGGGACCGCTGGTACGCGGTCAAGGAGGTCCGCGACGGCACGGGCGCGCCGAAGGGCTGGTACTGCGACATCACCCGCCCCGCCGTGCGCACCGGCGCGGAGCTGGTCGTGGAGGATCTCGACCTCGACCTGTGGTGCTCCGCGGACGGCGGGGACGTCCGCAGACTGGACGAGGACGAGTTCGCGGAGAGCGGCCTCGCGGAGCGGGACCCCGCCGCCGCTGCCGCCGCCCTGGACGCGCTGGACGCCCTGGAGCGGCTGGCCCGCGGGGAAGGTCTCGGTGTCCTCCTCGGTCACTCCCGTACGGGTTCCCCCAAGGGTTCTCCCGGGGGTTCTCCCAGGGGTGACAGCCGCGACTGACGGTCGAATCGTGACAGTGGCCACTGACAGATCCGCTTCCGGTGAGGAACTCTCACGCGGAGGGTCCGCCCCCGTGAGACCGCGGAACCCGGTGGACCGTGAGGAGGCAGCCATGCGCCGTACGACCGTGCAGAAGCCCCTGAGCCGGAAGGGCACGGAGAGCCGCCGCGCCCGCGAGGAGAACCGCGAGCGCCCCGCCGGACGGCCGGAGATCCGCGAGGACATCGCCCGCACCTGGTGGCCGGAGGGCTGAGGGAGGGCTACCTGAGGGCAGTCTGAGCCGTCCCTTAACGCGAGCATAAGGATCTCCGTCAGCCGTTCTCAGCACGGGTTTTCGGGGTTCGCCGGGGCTAGCGTGCTGGTCACCCCCCACGGGTTCGCCGGACCGCCTTCCCCTGTGACCGTCTCCGAGGAGTTCCCCATGCCCGCACCCCGCAGGGTCGCCGCCGTCGTCGCCGCCGGTACCGTCCCCCTCGCCCTCACCGTGCTGACGGCCGCCCCGGCCGCCGCGCACGGCACGATGGGCGACCCGGTCAGCCGGGTCTCGCAGTGCTACGCCGAGGGGCCCGAGAGCCCCGACTCGGCGGCCTGCAAGGCGGCGGTCGAGACCGGCGGCACCCAGGCGCTCTACGACTGGAACGGCATCCGCATCGGGAACGCCGACGGCAAGCACCAGGAGCTGATCCCGGACGGCAAGCTGTGCAGCGCGAACAGCGAGGAGTTCAAGGGCCTGGACCTGGCCCGCGCCGACTGGCCGGCGACCGGCGTGAGCAGCGGCTCGTACACCTTCAAGTACCGGGTGACGGCCCAGCACAAGGGCACCTTCAACGTGTACATCACCAAGGACGGCTACGACCCGTCCCAGCCGCTGGCCTGGGACGACCTCGACCTGTCCGCGCCGGTCGCGACGGCCACCGACCCGGTCGCCGCCGACGGTTTCTACACCTTCTCCGGCAGCCTGCCCGAGCGCAGCGGCAAGCACCTGCTGTACGCCGTCTGGCAGCGTTCGGACAGCCCGGAGGCGTTCTACTCCTGCTCCGACGTCACCTTCGGCGGCGACAGCGCGGCGAGCGGCGGCACCGCCACCGAGGAGGAGAGCGGCGCCCCGGCCTCCGGGGCCACCGAGGCCGCCGCCCCGGCGCCCGAGGCGTCCGCCCCCTCCGACGAGCAGATCGCGGCCGGTGCCGACAAGTCGACGGTCGAGCACCACGGCCACGGCGACCAGGACGCCACCACGACAACGGACCCGACGCCGGCGAGCGAGGCGACTCAGGCCGCGGCGTCCGGCACGGACAGCGAGCTGAAGGCCGCGGGCGGCTCCGAGAACCTCGCCGAGACCGGCGGGGACAGCAGCACGACGTACCTCGCGGTGGGCGGCGCGGCGGCCCTGGCCCTCGGCGCGGCCACCCTCTTCGCCTCGGTCCGCCGCCGCGCGGCCCAGGGCGCCCGGCACGGCCGCTGACCTG
>NZ_JAVRHI010000341.1:0-27286 GCF_034105845.1 Streptomyces sp. CRN 30
GCGCACGGCGGAGGGCTCGCGGCGCTGCGCCGGGCGGGCGGGCGCGTCGCCCGCACCGGGGAAGGCGTGGCGCTGATCGAGCGCGCCGACCTCGTCGTCGACGGCATCGTCGGGATCGGCGGCAAGGGCGGGCTGCGGCCCGATGCGGCACCGCTCGCCGAGGCCGCGCACCGGGCGCGGGCCGCCGTCGTCGCCGTCGACCTGCCGAGCGGCGTCGACGCGGACACGGGAGAGGTGCGGGGCAGCGCCGTACGGGCCGACCTCACCGTCACCTTCGGGGCCCACAAGCCCGGACTGCTGATCGACCCCGCGCGGGAGTACGCCGGGTCGGTGCGGCTCGTCGACATCGGGCTCGGCCTCCCCGGCGACGCCGAGGTGGAGGCCCTCCAGCACGCCGACATCGCCCGGCTGCTGCCGGAGCCGGCCGCCGAGAGCGACAAGTACCGGCGGGGCGTGGTCGGGATCGCCGCAGGGTCGGCGCGCTACCCGGGGGCCGCGGTGCTCGCCGTGGCCGGGGCGCTGCGGGGCGGCGCGGGCGCCGTGCGGTACGTCGGATCCGCCGGGGACGCGGTGATCGCGCGGTTCCCCGAGACGCTCGTGTCCGACGAGGGGCCCAGGCGGGCGGGGCGGGTGCAGGCGTGGGTGGTCGGGCCGGGGGCCGGGGACGACGCCGGGGCCGTGGCGGAGGTGGTGGCGGCGGACGTGCCGGTGCTGATCGACGCGGACGGGCTGCGGCTGGCCGACGCGGAGGCGGTACGCGCGCGTACCGCGCCGACGCTGATGACGCCGCATGCCGGGGAGGCGGCGGCGCTGCTGGGGATCGGCCGGGAAGAGGTCGAGGGGGCGCGGCTGGACGCGGTGCGGGAGCTGGCGGCGAGGTACCGGGCGACGGTCCTGCTGAAGGGGTCCACGACGCTGGTGGCCGGGGCGGACGGGGAGCGGGCCGTGCGGGCCAACGCGACCGGGACGCCCTGGCTGGCCACGGCCGGGAGCGGCGACGTCCTGTCGGGGCTGGCCGGATCGCTGCTCGCGGCCGGGCTGTCCGCGCGGGACGCCGGAAGCGCGGGAGCGTACCTGCACGGACTGGCGGGGCGGTTCGCGGCGGCGGGGGCGCCGGTCGGGGCGCACGATGTCGCGGCGGCGATCCCGAGGGCGTGGCGGGACGTGAGGCAGGCGCGATGAGCGCTGCCGCGGCGCTGTCCGGGCCCTCTGAGACACTGACCCCACGATGAGTGAGACAACTGACCGGCAGGGTGCCGCTCTGCGGGGGCGGGCCGAGATCGATCTGGGCGCGCTGCGGGGCAACGTACGGGCCCTGCGGGCGCGGCTGGCGCCCGGCGCCGCCCTCATGGCCGTCGTGAAGGCCGACGCCTACGGTCACGGGGCGATCCCGTGCGCCCGTGCGGCCGTCGAGGCCGGCGCCACCTGGCTGGGGACCGCCACCCCGCAGGAGGCCCTCGCGCTGCGCGCGGACGCGGGGCTGCCCGACGACGTACGGATCATGTGCTGGCTGTGGACCCCCGGCGGGCCCTGGCAGGAGGCGATCGAGGCCGGCCTCGACGTGTCCGTCAGCGGCATGTGGGCGCTGGAGGAGGTCGTGGCCGCCGCCCGGCGTGCGGGGCGCCCCGCACGGGTGCAGGTGAAGGCCGACACCGGGCTCGGCCGCAGCGGCTGCCGTCCCGGGCGGGACTGGGAGGAGCTGATCGGCGCGGCCCTGCGGGCCGAGGGCGAGGGGCTGCTCCGGATTACCGGGCTCTGGTCGCATTTCGCCTGCGCCGACGAACCCGGCCACCCCTCCATCGCCGCGCAGCTCACCGTCTTCAAGGAGATGACGGCGTACGCCGAGGAGCAGGGCGTCCGCCCCGAGGTGCGGCACATCGCCAACTCCCCGGCCACCCTCACCCTCCCCGAGGCCCACTTCGACCTGGTGCGCACCGGGATCGCCCTGTACGGCATCTCGCCCGGCCCCGAGCTGGGCACCTCCGCCGACCTCGGTCTGCGCCCGGTGATGACGCTGTCCGCCTCCCTCGCCCTGGTCAAGGACGTTCCCGGCGGCGAGGGTGTCAGCTACGGGCACCACTACACCACCCCCGGCGACACCACCCTCGGCCTCGTCCCGCTCGGCTACGGCGACGGCGTCCCGCGCCACGCCTCCGGCACCGGGCCGGTCCTGATCGACGGCAAGTGGCGTACCGTCGCGGGCCGGATCGCCATGGACCAGTTCGTGGTGGACCTCGGCGGTGACCGGCCGGCCGCCGGCTCCGACGCGGTGCTGTTCGGTCCCGGCGACGACGGCGAGCCCACCGCCGAGGACTGGGCGCAGGCCGCCGGCACCATCGGGTACGAGATCGTCACCCGTATCGGATCCCGGGTCCCGCGCGTCCACAGGAACGGGTGACCCGGACGGTGACCCGCGTGGGTGAGCCGGTGGTGAGGAGGAGCGGTACGTGAGCGAGACAAGCGGGGAGGCCGCAGCGGAGGCCGCGGCGGAGGCCGTCGCCACCGCCGCCGTCCGGGCCGCGGCCGGCGGCTGGCGCCGGACGACCGGCATAGCCGGCGTCGCGATAGGCGTCGTCGCGGCGGGCGCCGCGGCCGGCGTCACGATAGAGCGGCTCACCGTCGGGCGCGGCATGCGCAGGAAGGCCCGTCTCGCCCTCGACTCGGCGGGCCCGTACGGCGCGCTGCGCGGCACGCCGGGGCAGGCGTACGCCGAGGACGGCACCGAGCTGTACTACGAGGTCGACGACATTGAACCGGCGGACGGCACGGCACCGCGCCGCCGGCGTCTCTTCGGCCGCAAGCCGCCCGCCCCCGTCACCGTCGTCTTCTGCCACGGCTACTGCCTCAGCCAGGACTCCTGGCACTTCCAGCGCGCCGCCCTGCGCGGCGTCGTCCGCACCGTCTACTGGGACCAGCGCAGCCACGGCCGGTCCGGGCGCGGCGTCTCCCAGGTCCGGGCCGGCGAGCCGGTCACCATCGAGGAGCTGGGCCGCGACCTCAAGGCCGTGCTGGACGCCGCCGCGCCCGAGGGGCCCCTCGTACTGGTCGGGCACTCGATGGGCGGGATGACCGTCATGGCCCTGGCCGACGAGTTCCCCGAGCTGATCAAGGAACGGGTCGTCGGCGTCGCCCTGGTCGGCACCTCCTCGGGACGGCTCGGTGAGGTCAACTTCGGCCTGCCCGTGGCCGGGGTCAACGCCGTCCGGCGGGTGCTCCCGGGCGTACTGAAGGCGCTGGGGCAGCGGGCCGAACTGGTGGAGAAGGGGCGCCGGGCGACCGCCGACCTGTTCGCCTCGGTCATCAAGCGGTACTCCTTCGCGACCCGGGACGTCGACCCGGCCGTCTCCCGGTTCGCCGAGCGCATGATCGAGTCCACGCCGATCGACGTCGTCGCCGAGTTCTACCCGGCCTTCGACGACCACGACAAGGCCGACGCCCTGGACCGCTTCGCGGACCTCCCCGTCCTCGTCCTGGCCGGGGTGCGGGACCTGGTCACGCCCAGCGAGCACAGCGAGGAGATCGCCGACCGGCTCCCCGACGCCGAACTGGTGCTGGTCGAGGACGCCGGGCACCTGGTGATGCTGGAGCACCCGGAGGTGGTCACCGACCGCCTCGCCGACCTGCTGGTCAGGGCCGGGGCCGTACCCGCAGGGGCTACCGTGGGTGGCTATGGAAGCACCAGCGGCACCGCAGGGCCCGGCTGAGCCGGCCCCCGGCACGGAGAACCCCGCCACCGAGATCACCGTCACCGAGAGCACCGCCACCGACATCACCGTCACCTCCCCGGAGCAGATGCGCGACCTGGGCCGCCGGCTGGCGAAGCTGCTGCGCCCCGGTGACCTGGTGATGCTGAACGGAGAGCTGGGCGCGGGCAAGACGACGCTGACCCGGGGACTCGGCGAGGGCCTCGGCGTGCGCGGCGCCGTCACCTCACCGACGTTCGTGATCGCCCGGGTGCACCCCTCGCTGGGCGACGGGCCGCCGCTCGTCCACGTCGACGCCTACCGGCTGGGCGGCGGCCTCGACGAGATGGAGGACCTCGACCTGGACGTCTCCCTGCCGGACTCCGTGATCGTCGTGGAGTGGGGCGAGGGCAAGGTCGAGGAGCTGACCGACGACCGGCTCCGGCTCGTCATCGACCGCGCCGTGGGCGACACCACCGACGAGGTGCGGCACGTGACGCTGACCGGGATCGGCCCGCGCTGGGCCGCGGCCGACCTGAGCGCGCTCACCGCCTGAACCCACCGGGCCCGCCGCGATCCGCCGGGCCCGCCGCGCGGGTCCCGACAGATTCCGACAACACGTCGGGAACATATTGCGCTCCGCGTCCTGCCCGTGGTCACATGGTATCCAGTACGTGGTTAGGCATGCCTAACCATGCCGCCCCCGAGCTTCAGGAGGCGACCATGTCGGCTTCACAGACCCCGGGCAGGCGCCCGCGGCCGACCGCGACCGGTGCGTTGTCCATGCACGACCTGCTGGCGTCCTGCGCCGCGGCGGCCGCCGTCTCCACGCCGCCGCGCGCCCCCGAACCCGCCCCCCGTACGACCGCGGTGACGGTCCGGGACCACCGCGAGGCGGCCTGAGACCGCGCCGGGCCCTGTCGGCGGGAAGGCCGGAAATGTGACGACGAAATGTGACGACAGGGGCTAGCGCACCACCACGACCTTCTGGCCGATCGTCGCGAACTCCCACATCGCGTCGCCGTCCGCCCGCGCCTCCCGGATACCGCCCGTCCGCGCGCCCGTCGCGGGCCGCGCCGCGTCGTCCACCGCCGCGCTGAAGCCGATGACCACGCCGTCGACGCTCGTGAACCGGACGACGTGCTCGATCGGGACGCCGTCGGAACCGGTGACCTTGTTCGAGCGGGAGGTGACCGCGTAGCCGCCCGGCGCCGGGTCCACCGCGCCGGGCGTCACCCGGAACGTCCGCCGCACCCGCTCCGCGGCGCCGACCAGCCACACGCGGTCGTCGTCCACGGAGTACACGACCCGTTCACCCGTTCCGGACCCGGCCGGCAGCGCGTCGGGGCGCCGCTCGTCGCGCGGGGCCCTGGAAGCGCCGGGGGAGGGCGAGGCGCCGGCCCGTTCCCGGCCCGGTTCGGCGGGGGCGGTCGCCGACGCCTGGTAGGCGAGGACGCCGATCGTCACCAGGGCCGCCGCGGTCAGCCCGGTGACCATTGCGGAACTGCTGCTTGCCACGGAGTACCACCTCGGCGCCGTACCGGTCACACCCGGAGAGTCGATCACACGTAGAGAGAGTCGATCACACGTAGAGACGCGACGGTAGCAGCCGGTGACCGGGCGACCGGCCCGGCCGACACGGCTCCCCGGGCCGCCGTAGGCTGTTCGTGTGCTCTTGCTCGCTCTGGATACCGCCACCCCAGCCGTCACCGTCGCCCTGCACGACGGCACGGACGTCATCGCCTCCTCCGCCCAGGTGGACGCGCGCCGCCACGGTGAGCTGCTGCTGCCCGCCGTCGACCGGGTGCTCGCCGAGGCCGGCCTGCGGCTCGACGCGGTCACCGGCATCGTCGTCGGCACCGGCCCCGGCCCGTACACGGGACTGCGGGTCGGCCTGATGACCGCGGACACCTTCGGGCTGGCGCTCGGCGTCCCCGTGCACGGCGTGTGCACGCTGGACGGACTGGCCTACGCCACGGATCTCGAAGGCCCCTTCGTGGTGGCGACCGACGCCCGGCGCAAGGAGGTCTACTGGGCGCGGTACGCGGACTCCCGCACCCGCCTCACCGACCCGGCCGTCGACCGCCCCGCCGACCTCGCCGACGAGGTCGCCGGCCTCCCGGCCGTGGGCGCCGGCGCGCTGCTCTACCCGGACACCTTCCCCATCGCGCACGAGCCCGAGCACGTCTCCGCCGCCGCCCTGGCCGCGCTGGCCGCCGAGCGGCTCGCCGCCGGTGCGGAACTGCCCGCGCCCCGGCCGCTGTACCTGCGCCGCCCCGACGCCCAGGTGCCCAAGAACTACAAGGTGGTCACCCCCAAGTGACCGAGCCAACCGAGCCATCGACTGCCGTGCTGCGCGAGATGCGCTGGTGGGACATCGACCCGGTCATGGACCTCGAGAGGGCCCTGTTCCCCGAGGACGCCTGGTCCCGCGGGATGTTCTGGTCCGAGCTGGCCCACGCCCGGGGACCGGGCGCGAACCGCCGGTACCTGGTCGCCGAGGACACCGACGGCCGGATCGTCGGCTATGCGGGCCTGGTCGCCTCCTCCAGCGAGCAGGCCGACGTGCAGACCATCGCCGTCGCCCGCGACCACTGGGGCACCGGCCTCGGCGGGCGGCTGCTGACCGAGCTGCTCTCCGCCGCCACCGCCTTCGAGTGCTCCGAGGTGATGCTGGAGTGCCGCGTCGACAACGTCCGGGCGCAGCGGCTCTACGAGCGGTTCGGCTTCGTGCCCATCGGCGTCCGGCGCGGCTACTACCAGCCGGGGAACGTGGACGCCCTGGTGATGCGACTGACCGACCCTTCCACGGCCGTACCGGGAAGCGAACGAGGAACCGAGATCAATGGCTGACGAACCCCTGGTGCTGGGCATCGAGACCTCCTGCGACGAGACCGGCGTCGGTATCGTCCGCGGCACCACGCTGCTGGCCGACGCCGTCGCCTCCAGCGTCGACGAGCACGCCCGGTTCGGCGGGGTCGTCCCGGAGGTCGCGAGCCGCGCCCACCTGGAGGCGATGGTCCCCACCGTTCAGCGCGCGCTGAAGGACGCCGGGGTGAGCGCCCGCGACCTCGACGGCGTCGCCGTCACCGCCGGCCCCGGCCTCGCGGGCGCCCTGCTCGTCGGCGTCTCCGCGGCCAAGGCGTACGCCTACGCCCTCGGCAAGCCGCTCTACGGCGTCAACCACCTCGCCTCGCACATCTGCGTCGACCAGCTGGAACACGGCCCGCTGCCCGAGCCGACGATGGCCCTGCTGGTCTCCGGCGGGCACTCCTCCCTGCTGCTCTCCACCGACATCACCGCCGACGTCCGTCCGCTCGGCGCGACCATCGACGACGCGGCCGGCGAGGCGTTCGACAAGATCGCCCGGGTGCTGAACCTCGGCTTCCCCGGCGGTCCCGTCATCGACCGCTACGCGCGCGAGGGCGACCCCTCCGCCATCGCCTTCCCGCGCGGCCTGACCGGGCCGCGCGACCCCGCGTACGACTTCTCCTTCTCCGGGCTGAAGACGGCCGTGGCCCGCTGGATCGAGGCGAAGCGGGCGGCGGGGGAGGACGTGCCGGTGCGTGACGTGGCCGCCTCCTTCCAGGAGGCGGTCGTCGACGTACTGACCCGCAAGGCCGTCCGCGCCTGCAAGGACCAGGGCGTCGACCACCTGATGATCGGCGGCGGCGTCGCCGCCAACTCCCGGCTCCGGGTGCTCGCCCAGGAGCGCTGCGAGGCGGCCGGTATCCGGCTGCGCGTCCCCCGCCCGAAGCTGTGCACGGACAACGGCGCGATGGTGGCCGCGCTCGGCGCGGAGATGGTGGCCCGGGGCCGGGCCGCCTCCGACTGGGACCTGTCGGCGGACTCCTCCCTGCCGGTCACCGACCCGCACGTCCCCGGCCACGCGCACGGCCACGATCACGATCACGTGCACGAGGTCAGCAAGGAGAACCTGTACTCATGACGGTCGCCGTGATGTGGGAGGCGCGGGCCGTCGCGGGCCGCGGCGCGGAACTCCTGGCCTGGGCCCGCGCCCAGGACCTGCCCGCCGCCCCCGTGCGCCGCGAGACCCTGCGCGCCCCGCAGGACCGCGTCCTCGTCATCACCTGGTGGGACGCGCCCTACGACGCAGACCTGCCCGAACTCCCCGAGCCGGACGAGGGTCTGGTCAGCCGGGCGGTGCACCGGTGGCGGTTCGAGTCACTCGGCACGGACTGAGACCCCGCACAGCAGCCGGCGGTCCGGTCCCGGCACCCGCTCGGGGCCGGTCAGCCGCAGCCGGGCGGTGTGGCGGACGTCCGCGCTGGAGGCGGCCAGCCGCAGCTCCAGGTCGCCCGGTTCCACCACGCGCCGCCCGGTCCGGTCGGTGAACGCCGACAGGTCGGTGTGGAAGCGGAAGGTGACGCGGGCCGCCTCGCCGGGGGCGAGTTCCACCCTCCGGTAGCCGATCAGGCGTACGTCGGGCCGGGTCACCCGGGCCACCGGGTCGTGCAGGTACAGCTGGACGACCTCCGCGCCCGCGCGGTCGCCGGTGTTGCGGACGGTGACGGAGAGGTCGTAGGAGCCGTCGGTGCCGATCTCCGTTTGGCCGTTCCCGGTGGCGTCCTCCCACGCGAACGTCGTGTACGAGCGGCCGTGGCCGAACGGGTACAGCGGCGTCGGGTCCAGGTTGCTGACCTCGCCGGCCAGGCCCAGCGGCGGCTGGAGGTAGGTCCACGGCTGGCCGCCGGGCAGCCGCGGCACGCTGACCGGGAGCCGACCCGAGGGGGTGACGCGGCCGGAGAGGACGCCCGCGACTGCCGGGCCGCCCTCTTCGCCCGGGAAGAACGCCTGCACGACGGCGCCGAGGCGGCCGTCCCAGCGGCCCAGCGCGTAGGGCCGGCCGGTGAGCAGGACGAGGACCACCGGGACGCCGGTGGCGACCAGCGCGTCCAGCAGCGCGCCCTGCACGCCCGGCAGCCGCAGGTCGCTCGTGTCGCAGCCCTCGCCCGAGGTGCCCCGGCCGAACAGGCCCGCCCGGTCGCCCAGTACGGCGACGCAGACGTCGGCCTCGGCGGCGCGGGCCACCGCCTCCTCGAATCCGCCGGTGTCCGGCTCCGAGGTGTCGCAGCCCTCGGCGAAGGTCACCTTGGCGTCGGGGAGTTCGGCGCGCAGCGCCTCCAGGACGGTCGGGATGTCGATGCCGGCCGCGACCCCGGGGTGGTGGGGCAGGACGTGGGAGGGGAAGGAGTAGCAGCCGAGCATCGCCAGCGCGTCGGCGGCCCGGGGGCCGACCACCGCGATCCGGGTGTCGGGGGCCAGCGGCAGCAGCCCGTCCGGGTTGTCCAGGAGGACGACCGACTCCTCGGCCATACGGCGGGCGACGGCCCGGTTGGCGGGGGAGTCGAGGTCGATGCCGACGTGGTCGGCGGCGGGCGGCTCCGGCGTCCAGTCCTCGTCCAGCAGGCCCAGTTCGCACTTCTGGAGCAGGACGCGCCGGGCCGCCCGGTCGATGAGCTGCTCGGGGACCCGCCCGTCCCCGACCGCCTCCAGGAGCGGGGTGCCGTAGCACTTGACGGTGGGCAGCTCCACGTCGATGCCCGCCTCCAGCGCCAGGTGGGCCGCCTCCGCCGGGCCCCCGGCGACGCGGTGCAGGCTCTGCAGGAAGCCGACGCCGAAGTAGTCGGCGACCACCGTCCCCGCGAACCCCCACTCCTCGCGCAGCAGCCCCGTCAGCAGCGCCGGATCGGCCGAGGCGGGCACGCCGTCGGTCTCGGTGTACGCCGCCATCACCGAGCGGGCGCCGCCCTCGCGCAGCGCCATCTCGAACGGCGGAAGGGTCACGTCGGCGAACTCGCGCACCCCCGCCCTGACCGGCGCGAGGTTGCGCGCCCCGGCCGAGGAGGCGTACCCCGCGAAGTGCTTCAGCGTGGCGACGATCCCGGCGGACTCCAGGCCCCGCACATAGGCGGCGCCGACCGTGCCGACCAGGTACGGGTCCTCGCCGACGGTCTCCTCCACCCGGCCCCAGCGCGGATCGCGTACGACGTCCAGGACCGGCGCGAGACCCTGGTGGACGCCGACCGAGCGCAGGTCGTGGCCGATCCGCCGGGCCATCTCCTCGACCAGGTCGGGGTCGAAGGCCGCGCCCCAGGCCAGCGGCACCGGGTAGGCGGTGGCCCGCCAGGCGGTGAACCCGGCCAGGCACTCCTCGTGGGCCAGCGCCGGGATGCCGAAGCGCCCGGCCGCCATGATCTGCCGCTGGGCGCCGGCCAGTGACCGGGCGCCGACGGCAGGGTCGACGGGGGCGGTGCCGAAGGGGCGGGTGAGCTGGCCGAGGCCCCGGGTGATCAGCTCGTCCCAGTCGTGGTCGGCCGTCATCTGGCTCTGGAGCGGGGCGACGCCGTCCCCGTCCGTGGCGGCGCCGACCCACACGCCGTACAGCTGGGCGGCCTTCTCCTCCAGGGACATCCGGGCCAGGAGGTCGTCGACACGGGCGGCGGCGGGCAGGGCGGGGTCACGCCAGGGCGCGGTGGTCATGGAACTCCTGTCCCGGAAATCCGAGGGCTCCTGCGGTTGCGGCATTGAGGCATTGAGGCATTGAGGCATTGCGACGAGCGCGGTGGGGGCGCGCGTGTGTGTGTGGTGGCGCGCGCGGTGATGGCGCGTGCGAGGGTGGCGCGTGCGGTGGTGGCGAATGTTTCGGCGTGACAATCGAATGTTCCGGGAACCTATGGCGCGGTGCGGAGTTCGTCAAGAGGGCCCGCAGGGATACGATCGCGCCCCTCGGCAGGGATACGATCGCCGCCATGACATCCCCGCAGCCCGCTGAAACCCGGACGCGAGGGCGGTCCTCGCAGACCGCGACCCTCGCCGAGATCGCCCGCGAGGCCGGTGTGTCGGCGCCGACTGTTTCGAAGGTGCTCAACGGCCGGGCCGACGTCGCCCCCGCGACCCGGGCCCGGGTCGAGGAGCTGCTGCGCGCCCACGGCTACCGGCGCCGGCGGGCCGAGGCCACCCGCTCGCCCCTGATCGACCTGGTCTTCCACGAGCTGGAGAGCGCCTGGGCGATGGAGGTCATCCGGGGCGTGGAGAACGTCGCCCGGGACACCGGGCTGAGCGTCGTGCTCTCCGAGAGCGCGGGGCGGCTGACCCCCGGGCGGACCTGGGCGGACCAGGTCGCCGCCCGCCGCCCGCACGGTGTGGTGCTCGTCCTCTCCGGGCTCGACGAGTCCCAGCGGGCCCTGCTGACCAGCCGTTCCATCCCGTTCGTCGTGATGGACCCGGCGGGCGACCCCGGCTCCGACGTGCCCTCCATCGGCGCCACCAACTGGCAGGGTGGACTGGCCGCCACCCGGCACCTGGTCGAGCTGGGCCATACCCGCATCGGCGCGATCAGCGGCCCCACCCGGATGATGTGCAGCCGCGCCCGGATCGACGGCTACCGGGCCGCGCTGGAGACCGCCGGGCTCCCGGTCGACCCCGCGCTGATCCGCACCGGCGACTTCCACCACGAGGCCGGCTACCGCCAGGGCCTGGAGCTGCTGCGCCGCCCCGACCGGCCCACCGCTGTCTTCGCCGGCAACGACCTCCAGGCGCTCGGCCTGTACGAGGCCGCCCGGGAACTCGGGCTGCGGGTGCCGGACGACCTGAGCGTGGTCGGCTTCGACGATCTGCCGGTGGCCCGCTGGGTCGGCCCGCCGCTGACGACCGTACGGCAGCCGCTGACGGAGATGGCCGAGGCCGCGGCGCGGCTGGTGCTTGAGCTGGGGCGCGGCGAGGACGGGTCGGCCGCGGCGACCAGGGTGGAGCTGGCGACGAGCCTGGTGGTGCGGAGCAGCACGGGGGCGCCGCCGGCCCCGGGAGCGCCGGTCGGATAGCCCTCCGAAACTTTCGGCACCGCTACTTTCGGCACCGCTACGGTCCCGCGCGACGACCGACGCGGCAGTCCGGGAGCCCATGCCCTCGTGTCTGAGAATTTCCGCAGAAATGCCTGCCCTGTGTCGCCCCCCGCAACAATTCGGACTTACGTTCTTCCCCGGCGGGCACACGGGTGACGACATGGCTGGGGCATGGACAGGGGCGGGCACATGGGCGGGCGGGGGAAAGCGCTGAAGGCCGCCGGCCTCGCCCTGGCGGGCGCGCTGCTGCTGGGCATCGCGGCGGCCGGCTGGGCCTACTGGCACCTCAACGACAACATCACGGGCGTCGACATCAACAGCGCGCTCGGCGACGACCGCCCCGCCCGGCCGTCGGCGACGCCGTCCGTGTCCGCCTCCCCGCAGGACACCGGCCCCCTCAACATCCTGGTCCTCGGCTCCGACTCGCGCAGCGGCGACGAGAACGAGGAACTGGGCGGCGGTGACAGCGAGGGCGCCCGTTCCGACACGGCGATGGTCGTCCACCTCGACGCCGGGCGGACCGGCGCGACCGTGGTCAGCATCCCGCGCGACACGCTCGTCACCCGCCCCTCCTGCCCGCTGGACGACGGGACCTCGACGAGCGAGGCGTACCAGGTCATGTTCAACACCGCCTACGCCGTGGGCGGTCCGGCCTGCGCGGTGAAGACGGTCGAGGCGCTCACGGACGTCCGCATGGACCACTACATCGAGATCGACTTCTCGGGGTTCGCCAAGCTGGTGGACGCCCTCGGCGGGGTCACCGTCACCACCGACGAGGACATCGACGACGACAAGAGCCACCTGACGCTTCAGGCGGGCACCCACCACCTCGACGGCACCGAGGCCCTCGGGCTGGCCCGCACCCGCTACGGCATCGCCGGCGGCAGCGACCTCGCCCGGATAGAGCTCCAGCAGAAACTGGTCAAGGCGCTGCTGGAGCAGATCTCCGCCACCGACCTGCTCACCGACCCCACCCGTCTCTACCGGGTCGCCGACGCCGTCACCGGCAGCCTCACCACCGACACCGGCCTGGACTCCCTGGGCGAGCTGATGAGCCTCGGGCAGAGCCTCGGCGGCCTCGACGCGGACGCCGTGACGACGGTGACGATGCCGGTGGTGCAGGCGCCGAGCGACGCCAACCGGGTGGTGGCCGAGGAACCGGAGGCGGCGGATCTGTGGGAGTCGCTGCGCTGAAAGCGGGCCGGCCGGAAGGAATTCCCCGCTGCGTGTCGATCCGCCGGTCTCCCGATCGACGCAAGGGTGAGGACCGGGAAAGGAACCCGGTCACCACCGAGTCCCGAGGAGCGCACCGTGCCCCGTTATCTGTCGCTGATCAGGGTCAGCGAGACCGACGCCCCTGCCGAGGGCCCCAGCCCCGAACTGATGCGGCGCATGGGCGAACTGCTGGAGGAGATGACGAAGGCCGGGGTGATGCTCGACAACGCCGGGCTGGCCCCGACGGCCGAGGGCGCCCGGGTCCGCTGGGAGGGCGGCCGGCTCTCCGTCACCGACGGGCCCTTCACCGAGACCAAGGAGGTCATCGGCGGCTACCTCTTCCTGCAGACCAAGGACCGCGCCGAGGCGGTCGAGTGGACCAAGCGGTTCCTGAAGGTCCACGAAGAGCACTGGACGATCACCTGCGAGGTGCGGGAGGTCGGCGAGGGCTGAGCGCCTGTTGGCCGGGGGCGGCCCGTGGTGTTGCATGGAGGCCGTGGAACCACAGCCCGCTCCTGGCGAGGCCACCCGGGCCGCCATCGAGACCGTCTTCCGGCTGGAGGCCCCGCGCGTCATCGCCGGGGCCGCCCGCGTCGTCCGGGACGTCGGACTCGCCGAGGAACTCGCCCAGGACGCCCTGGTCGCCGCCCTGGAGCAGTGGCCCCGGGACGGCGTGCCCGACAACCCGGGCGCCTGGCTCACCACCACCGCACGCCGCCGCGCCGTCGACCTGGTCCGCCGCAGGGAGACGTACGCCCGCAAACTGGCCGAGATCGGCCGCGCGCTGCCGGAGTCGGCCGAGCCCGTGGAGCCGGCCGACCCCGAGGACATCGACGACGACCTGCTCCGGCTGGTCTTCACCGCCTGCCACCCGGTGCTCTCCGCCGAGGCCCGCACCGCCCTCACCCTCCGCCTCCTCGGCGGCCTGACCACCGCCGAGATCGCCCGCGCCTTCCTCGTCCCCGAGCCGACCGTCGCCCAGCGGATCGTCCGCGCCAAACGCACCCTCGCCACGAAGGGCGTCGCCTTCGAGGTGCCCTACGGCCCCGACCGCGAGGCCCGCCTCGGCTCCGTCCTCGACGTCATCTACCTGATCTTCAACGAGGGGTACGCGGCGACGGCCGGCGACGACTGGCTGCGCCCCTCCCTGTGCGAGGACGCCCTGCGCCTGGCCCGGCGGCTCTCCGCCCTGATGCCGAAGGAGGCGGAGGTCCACGGCCTCACCGCCCTGCTGGAGTTCCAGGCGTCCCGCACCGCCGCCCGCACCGGACCCGACGGCGCACCGGTGCTGCTGAAGGACCAGAACCGCGCCCGCTGGAACCGCATGCTCATCACCCGTGGCACCGCCGCCCTCGCCCGCGCCGACGCCACCGCCCCGGGCCCGTACGTCCTCCAGGCCGCGATCGCCGCCTGCCACGCGCGGGCGCACACCTGGGAGGAGACCGACTGGCCGCGCATCGCGGCCCTCTACGGACTGCTCGCGGCCCGTGTCCCCTCCCCGGTCGTGGAGCTGAACCGCGCGGTCGCCGTGTCGATGGCCGAGGGCCCGGCACCGGCCCTGGACCTGGTCGACGCCCTTGCCGCCGGACCCGCCCTGCGCGAGTACCACTTGCTGCCCAGCGTCCGCGGCGACCTCCTGCACCGCCTGGGCCGTACGGCCGAGGCCCGCGCGGAGTTCGAACGCGCCGCGTCCCTCACCCGCAACGAGCGGGAGCGCGCACTCCTCCTCCGGCGGGCGGCGGACTGCTGTTAGACGCCGGTGGGCCGCCCGATCAGCATCGACGGCGCCCCCGCGACCCGGGTCAGGAACACGGTCGCGGAGTGCGGCCCCTGCGGCTTGACCTTGCGCCGCAGTTCCTCCGGCTCCACCGCCGACCCCCGCTTCTTCACCGTCAGGACGCCGACCTCCCGCTTCCGCAGCAGCGCCTTGAGCTTCTTGACGCCGAAGGGCAGTACGTCGGTGATCTCGTAGGCGGTGGCGTACGGATCGGGACGCAGATCGTCGGACGTGACGTACGCGATCGTCGCGTCGAGCAGGCCGCCGCCGACCCGGTCGGCGACCTCCGCGACCAGGTGGGCGCGGACGACGGCGCCGTCCGGCTCGTAGAGGTACCGGCCCGGGGCGCGGACCTCCGGGTCGGGCAGGCCGCGGGAGAGGAGCGTGCGCGGTCCCGGCAGCAGCGTCGCGCGCACCGCGCCCGGCTCGGTGCCGAACCACAGCACCGCCTCCTTCACGTCCCCGCCGTCCGAGATCCACTCGGCCTCGGCGCCGTCCGGCACGACCTCGTGCGGGATGCCGGGCGCGACCTTGAGCGCGGCGGCGCGGGACGCCGTACGGGCGGCCCGGACGGCCCACGACAGCGGCGGTGAGTACGCCTCGGGATCGAAGACGCGCCCCCTGCCGCCGCGCCTCGCCGGATCGACGAACACGGCGTCGTACCCGCCCGTGTCCACCTCCGTCACATCCGCCTGCCGCACCTCGATCAGCCCGTCCAGCTCCAGCGCCTCGGCGTTGGCGCGGGCCGCCGCGACCGCCGCCGGGTCGCGGTCCACGGCGAGCACCCGGATGCCGGCCCGCGCCAGCGCGATCGCGTCGCCGCCGATGCCGCAGCACAGGTCGGCGACGGAGGCCACGCCCAGTTCGGTGAAGCGCCGGGCCCGGTACGCGGCGACACGCGCGCGTGTCGACTGCTCGACCCCGTTGGGTGTGAAGAACATCCGCCCGGCGTCCTCCGCGCCGAACTTCGCCACCGCCCGCTGCCGCAGCCGGGCCTGCCCGAGCGCGGCCGACACCAGCTCGGCGGGGTGCGTGCGGCGCAGCCGGGTGGCGACGGCCAGTTCCTGCGCGGGGTCGGTGGAGCGCACCTCGTCGAGGAGGGCGCGGCCGGCGGGGGTGCGGAGGGCGTCGAGGTCGTTCACCGGGCCATTGTGGGCCAGTCGGTGGACGGCGCGGCGACCGGTCGCGGTGTCGGGACGGCTTCTTGGCCGTGGACTGCGAAGATCCGGCGCCATGGGATCAGTAGTACAAAACGACAAAAGAGGGACCGTATCCATGCGCATGCGCACGGCGTGGGTCCGCGGCGGGCTCGCCGTGCTCGCCGTGGCCGTCCTCGTCCCGGGCTGCACGGCCTCCTCCGACGTGCGCCCCGCCGGCGGCCGGCCGCTGAACGCGCCCCCGGCGCGCGCCCTCGACGGCTACGCCTCCAAGCTCCGCGCCGCGCACGCCGCCCGCGTCGCCGCCGCGAAGCGCTGGGGCCTGAAGAAGGTGCCGCTGACGGCACCTCCGCCACCGGAGAAGAAGCCGGAGATCCCCACCCGGGACGGCTTCGAGGTCGACGGCCACACCGCACGCGACCTGCCACCGGTCTTCACGACGATCCCCACCGAAGAGAAGATCGTCTTCCTCACCATCGACGACGGCGGCGAGAAGGACCGCCGCTTCCTGAAGATGATGAGCGACCTGAAGGTCCCGTACACCGCCTTCCTCAGCGACTACCTGGTCAAGGAGGACTACGGCTACTTCAAGGCGATGCAGGCCCGCGGCGTCACCCTCGACAACCACACGCTGCACCACCCGTACCTGCCCGGACTCTCCTACGCCGAGCAGAAGCGCGAGATCTGCGGCATGCAGAAGGTGATCGAGAAGCACTACGGCAAGCGCCCGGCCCTCTTCCGCCCGCCCTTCGGCAACTACAACGAGGACACCCTGGTCGCCGCCAAGAGCTGCGGCGTCACCCACGTCCCGCTGTGGAACGAGGAGGTCTTCGTCGACCACTGGGACTACCGCGAGTGGGACCGGGAGATCCACCGCGGCGACATCGTCCTGACCCACTTCCGCGGCGAGGAGGACTGGGACGGCACCATGCCCGACATGGTCCGCCGGTTCCTCGACAAGGTCACCGCCGAGGGGTACGCCGTGGCCCGCCTGGAGGACTACCTGTGAGGCGGCGCCGGGCCGGGGCGGCGGTCTGCGCCGCGTTGGCCGCCGCCCTGCTCACGGGCTGCGGGCAGCAGCACGGCGGGGGCGGAACGGTCGCCCGGGGCGACGAGGCCGGTGGGGCCGGTGGGACGGGGGCCGCCCCTCCCCCCGTCCTCGACCACGTCCCCACCCACGGCGACCGGGTCGTCTTCCTCACCTACGACGACGGCGCCGAACGCGCCCCCGGCTTCACCGACCTGGTCCGCGACCGGCGGCTGCCCGTCACCCTGTTCCTCGCCGACACCGTGGCCGGACCGGCGTACGGCCACTTCGCCCGGCTCCGCGCGGTGGGCGCGAGCCTGCAGAACCACACCCTCGACCACACCGTCCTGCGCGGCCTGCCCCACGCCGGTCAGCACGCCGAGATCTGCGGCCAGCAGCGCAAGCTCAACTCCCGCTTCGGCGTCCGCCCCCGCCTGCTCCGCCCGCCCCACGGCCGCTACGACGCCGCCACCCTGCGCGCCGCCGCCGACTGCGGCATCACGGCGGTCGTCCTGTGGCGCGCGGCCCCGGACGCCACGGGCTCACTGGCGTTCACCCGGGGCGAACCCCGCCTGCGCCCCGGCGACATCATCGCCGTGGACCCGGACCACCCGGCCCCGCACTCCCTGACACAGCGCACGGAACACCTGCTGAGGCAGATCGAGGCGGCGGGCCTACGGGTGGCCGCCCTGGAGGAGTACCTGTAGCCGTGTCTTCTCAGCCCGTCCGGCGCTCCCGTCCGGCGCTTGAGGACAAGGCCGTTCAGGCCGATGAAAAAAGCCCGACGCGTCATCCGCATTGGCACTCCGCTTGACCGAGTGCTAATCGCGGTCATAGTCTCGGTTCTGGCACTCCCCCCGGGAGAGTGCCAACTAAGCGACGGGCAGGTCCGGCACCCGCGACGACGGATCGACCTGGTCGCCACCTCAGACAGTTAACCCCGTGAGATCTCCGAAGGGGGAGGTCGGATCGTGACGACCGCCAGCTCCAAGGTTGCCATCAAGCCGCTCGAGGACCGCATCGTGGTCCAGCCGCTCGACGCCGAGCAGACCACGGCTTCGGGCCTGGTCATTCCGGACACCGCCAAGGAGAAGCCCCAGGAGGGCGTCGTCCTGGCCGTGGGGCCGGGCCGCTTCGAGGACGGCAACCGTCTTCCGCTCGACGTCACCGTCGGCGACGTCGTGCTCTACAGCAAGTACGGCGGCACCGAGGTGAAGTACAACGGCGAGGAGTACCTCGTCCTCTCGGCCCGCGACGTGCTCGCGATCGTCGAGAAGTAAGCACCACCGAGCACCACCGCTTCACCTCTGCTTTTCCAGCTGCGCCCCTGGCTCCCGCCACCACTAACAAGCCGGGCGCCCGGGGCGCAGCGTCGTTTGCACACCACTTTTCGGAAGAGGGCTCACGCTCCCATGGCGAAGATCCTGAAGTTCGACGAGGACGCCCGTCGCGCCCTTGAGCGCGGCGTCAACAAGCTCGCCGACACGGTGAAGGTGACGATCGGCCCCAAGGGCCGCAACGTCGTCATCGACAAGAAGTTCGGTGCCCCCACCATCACCAACGACGGTGTCACGATCGCCCGTGAGGTCGAGATCGAGGACCCGTACGAGAACCTCGGCGCGCAGCTGGTGAAGGAGGTGGCGACCAAGACCAACGACATCGCGGGTGACGGTACGACCACCGCCACCGTGCTCGCCCAGGCGCTGGTGCGCGAGGGCCTGAAGAACGTCGCCGCGGGTGCCTCCCCGGCGCTGCTGAAGAAGGGCATCGACGCGGCCGTCGCCGCCGTGTCCGAGGACCTCCTCGCCACCGCGCGCCCGATCGACGAGAAGTCCGACATCGCCGCCGTCGCCGCCCTGTCCGCCCAGGACAGCCAGGTCGGCGAGCTGATCGCCGAGGCGATGGACAAGGTCGGCAAGGACGGTGTCATCACCGTCGAGGAGTCCAACACCTTCGGTCTGGAGCTGGACTTCACCGAGGGCATGGCCTTCGACAAGGGCTACCTGTCGCCGTACTTCGTGACGGACCAGGAGCGCATGGAGGCCGTCCTGGAGGACCCCTACATCCTCATCAACCAGGGCAAGATCTCCTCCATCGCCGACCTGCTGCCGCTGCTGGAGAAGGTCATCCAGGCCAACTCCTCCAAGCCGCTGCTGATCATCGCCGAGGACCTGGAGGGCGAGGCGCTCTCCACCCTCGTCGTCAACAAGATCCGCGGCACCTTCAACGCCGTCGCGGTGAAGGCCCCGGGCTTCGGCGACCGCCGTAAGGCCATGCTCCAGGACATGGCGGTCCTCACCGGCGCCACGGTCATCTCCGAGGAGGTCGGCCTCAAGCTCGACCAGGTCGGTCTGGACGTGCTCGGCAGCGCCCGCCGCGTCACCGTCACCAAGGACGACACCACCATCGTCGATGGTGCCGGCGAGAAGGCCGACGTCGAGGGCCGCGTCAACCAGATCAAGGCCGAGATCGAGGCCACGGACTCCGACTGGGACCGCGAGAAGCTCCAGGAGCGCCTCGCGAAGCTGGCCGGCGGCGTGTGCGTGATCAAGGTCGGCGCCGCCACCGAGGTGGAGCTGAAGGAGCGCAAGCACCGTCTGGAGGACGCTATCTCCGCGACCCGCGCCGCGGTCGAGGAGGGCATCGTCTCCGGTGGTGGCTCCGCCCTGGTCCACGCCGTCAAGGTCCTGGAGGGCAACCTCGACAAGACCGGCGACGAGGCCACGGGTGTCGCGGTCGTCCGCAAGGCCGCCGTCGAGCCGCTGCGCTGGATCGCGGAGAACGCGGGCCTGGAGGGCTACGTCATCGTCTCCAAGGTCTCCGAGCTGGAGAAGGGCAGCGGTTACAACGCCGCCACCGGCGAGTACGGCGACCTGGTCAAGGCCGGCGTCATCGACCCGGTGAAGGTCACCCGCTCCGCCCTGGAGAACGCCGCCTCCATCGCCTCCCTCCTCCTCACGACCGAGACCCTGGTCGTCGAGAAGAAGGAAGAGGAGGAGCCGGCCGCCGCGGGCCACGGCCACGGCCACTCCCACTGAGGCTTCCCTCACTGAACGCCGGTGCCCGGCATCCCTTCGGGGGTGCCGGGCACCGGCGTCTGTCAGTGGCCCCCGCCATGATGAGAGAACTCACGGAGGGGGAGGCATCGTGCGGGTACCGGTCGGTGGCGAGGTGTGGGTCGAGTACGGCCAGACGTACGTGGAGAGCGACCCACGAGGATCGATACCGGGTCTGCGGGAGGCGTTCGCGGGACAGGACGTGGGGCTGTGCGGCGCCGCGGAGCCCGGGTTCCTCTGGCTGACCACCGGACTGCACACGGGACACGTCGGCCTCACCGCGGAGGTGCACGACGCGGAGCCCGCCCTCGATCCGGAGTGGGAGGAGGTGGTCGAGGTGTCCTTCCGGCCGCTGTCCGACACGTCCCGCCTCGCGGGGACGGATCTCGGACTGCCGGTCACCGACCACCGGGTGCGGTACTGCGCCCGGGACTTCGCGGAGGGCCGGGACCGCGACACCCGCTCACCCGGTGAGCCCCCGGCCGACGAGTACCTCCTCCAGTTCTGGCCGGCCCCGCCCGCCCCGGCACGGGTCGTCCGCCGGACCTCCCCCGAGGTCGCCCACTGGCACGACTGGGCCCGCGCACTGCCCCCGCCGCCCACCGAGGAGGAGCGCGCCGAGGCCGCCCGCCTGGCCCGCGAGGCGGAGGAACGGGCCGCCGCCGAGCGGCTCCTGCACCGCGAGCGGTGGCTGTGGGGCGGCCGACTGCCGAGCGACACGCTGCGCGCGGTAGGGGGCAATGTCCAAGGGCTGCTCCGTTACGACACCGACCTGGTGCACACGCTGGACGCGGCCGGCCCCGGCACGCAGCGCCGCGCAGCGGTACTGGCGGCCCACCGTGCCTGCGAGGCGGCGGGCCTGACGGCCCTGCCCTGGATCGTGACGGCACTCACCGCGTTGTCCGACGGGCACCCGCTGCCACCGCCGTTCGACGACCCGAACGCCATGTGGGAGTCCCTGAGCACCGACCCGGAGGTCCCGCACCGGACGGCCCTGGAGGCGGTCCCGCCGCGGCGGACGCCGTACCTGCCGCCGAGCACCCCCGCACGCGAGCCGAGACCCATGCGGGCGCCAGGTCCCCCGAGCCCCCCGGTGCACAGCCCGAGCCCGAAGGCGGCGGCGCCGACGGGGGCCCACGGCAGCTACGCCGTACTGCGCCCAGCCGGCGCCCAGCGCACCCCCCACCGCATCTCCCAGCCCCACTTCGCCCTCCCCGCGATACCCGCCGCCGCGGACCCGGACCCGCTGCGGGCAGCCCTGGAGGCGGTCTGGCACGCGCTCGGCACGTACGGCGACCGGTACCCGCTCCTGCTGGCGGAGGTCTGGGCGTCGTGCGCCGGGGGAACAGAGGAGTAGGCGCCGCCGACGTGGCCTCGCCGAGGCCCGTTACGAGGAACGACCGGGCGCGACGGCCCGGAGCGCGGCGGACAGCTCTGCCACGAACGTGCGCCATGAGGCGACCTCGCTCACCGGACCGTCGCGGTCCAGCAGATCGAGCAGCCGGTGCCGGTTCCTCGGGAAGCGCTGATGCAGCTCCGTCAGACGCCGCCCCTTGCAGCCGCTCGCCGTCGCGATCGTGTCCTTGAGGCGTTGCTTGGGATCGGCGACGCGCTCCACGGACGCCGCCTTCGGCAGGTCGAGCGGGATACGCCCGCGCGGATTGCCGGCGACCTCGCGGATGGCCTGCTCGTCCAGGAGCAGCCAGGCTTCGAGCATCCTGACCGGCACGGCCGGCACATGCGCCAGCCCCGGCCAGACTTCGCCGACGGCGTTCGCCATCTCCGTCCTGCGGTCCTGAGGCGCTCCACGGTCGGCGTCACGCTGGATCACTGCCAGGTCGTAGGCGCCGCCCATGTCCCGGGTGGTGCGCAGCTTGTCGATGACGGAGTGCCCGGCCGGAATGCGCAGCCACCGCAGATCCGGCGCGCTCACTGCCACAGGCACTCCGAGATCGGCGGCGATCCCCTCCACATGGCTCACGAGCCCCTGGTCACTGGTGCCCTCGCTCAGGAACAGAACGCGCACGGTCATGCGACACGTCCGTCCATGTCGAAGGCGAGCTGAGACTCCGGCGGCGCTTCCAGGTACGGGAGGATGTCGAGTTTGGTGACGTAGTCACCGGTTCCGTCGGCGGCCCGCCAGGTACCGGCCAGCGGGCGCAGCCGCAGTCGCCTGGTCACCTGCCCGTTCCCGGACCGGTAGGCCGAGGTGTCGGCGAACAGCAGATCCTGGGCATCCACGAGCTGGACCACTCCGGGGGAGTGGGTGTTGATGAGTACCTGACGGAACGGGTTGTCGTCGCCCGGCGCTTCCTGGGGGTCGACCGCCAGATCACGCACCAGGTCCACCATCGCCGAGAGGTTGGCCGGATGGATGCCGTTCTCCGGTTCCTCCATGCACACCAGACCACGGATCTCGGGGTCCTCCAGGAGGACACACAGCGCGAGGAACCGCAGTGTGCCCTCCGAGAGGCTGCGAGCGGGCAGTACCATGCCGCTGATCTCGTGCAGCCGGATGGTGAGCAGCTCCCGTACATCGTCCTCCTGCACGTCGAGCGTGCGCACCTGGAGACCGGAGAGGTCGGACAGGCGTCCGGCGACCCGCGAGTAGACCTGGTCGGGATCGTCGGACGCGCCGTGCAGCGCGATACGGAAGAGCGTGCCGGGCAGATGCAGTCCGTTGGGCCCCATCGCCCTCGGGTCGGTGTACCCGTCGGAGCTGCGCAGCGCCGACGGTTCCAGGGCGAGGCGGCGCCAGGACTGCATCTCCCGCCGCACCGCCAGGATGGTCGGATCGTCGCTCGTGTTCACCGTTGACACGACCGTGGCACGGGCCCGGGAAGCCGCCGCGGGCCGCGGCTGGCCACGGCTGCCCCCGTCCTGATGGATGCGGATCACGGACTCCGCACCCTCGACGGTGGTCGAGATGTAGGAGACACCTGAGCGCCGCCCGGTGACCACGGCGTCGCGGAAGCGCGCCTTGGAGTGCGGAAACCGTAGCCGGGCCCGCGCGTCACCCTGCTTGATGTGCCGCAGGCTCTCGTGCAGCAGCGAGAGCCTGCCGATCTTCTCGGCGCCCTGCGGCGGCTGGTAGCCGAGCTCCAGCTCGTACCGCAGGAACGAGGTCGTCGGTACGGCGTCCCGGCCGAAGTCGTCCTCCACCGCGTCCGGCGGCACGAGCATCTCCGCCGCGAACCGCATCCGGTGCGTCTCGCGGTCGTACCCGTTCCAGAAGAGGTCCCGAGCGTCACCGTGCCGCTCGCCGTGCGTCCCCCGGACCTCCTGCGCGGCCTCCATCAGGGACCGGTCGGCGAGCAGGCTCAGGAACTGGATGGCGTCGAAGACATTGGACTTGCCCGTCCCGTTCTCTCCGGCGATACAGGTGAACGGACCCAGCTCGACCGTCAGATCCAGCAGGTTCTTGAATCCGTCGACCTCAAGCCGTGTGAGCATCCGTCCTCCCGGGCGGTCCGGCCGGCGCGCGCTCCGGCAGGGTCAGCGTCGTCAGCAGCATATGTCCCGTCGTGGCCGGTGAAGGGGCCGGTGAGCGGCCGTCGGGCGGCGGCAGGGCGCCGGTCCGGGCGACGACGTCGCCCACACCGTCTTCCCGGGTCCGCCGACCCGCGCGGTCACTCCCCAGGAGTCGGCGAGCGCGGCCACCAGCAGCAGACCGCGCCCGCTGTCCTCGCCGGTGTCACCGCTCGTCGACCGGGGCAGGCACTCCCCGCGCGCGTCGCTGACCTCGATCCGTACGAGTCCGAGGTCCGGGACGGGGACGAGGGCCAGCTCGGCGTCCCGGCCGGGCACCAGCCCGTGCGTGACGGCGTTGGCGGCCAGTTCGGCGACGATCAGCTCCACGCTGTCGTGCGCGTCGCTGCCGTACGTCCACCCCCAGGCGTCCATCCGATGGGAGGCCAGCCGCCGCGCGAGCCGGGCGCCGCGAGCAGTGGGGGAGAAGCGCAGGGCGAAGGTGGTGAGGGGAGTGGTCATGCACCGAAGATCGTGGCCAGCCGGCCTCTCTGACCAGGGGGTACGGCCAGACGGCCGGGTTCTGTAGGGGCGGATGGGGTTTCCGTACGGCTGGTGCAGCGGGTACAGCGTGACTCGTCGCCGACCGGCCGGAAGAGGGTGGCCTGTACGTGATCGCCCTCGCACTCGCGGAGGGCGGACAGGCGGGTGGAGGTGGTGGCCACGGCTCGCGCCCCGGGGGCGGCGGGCCGGTGGTCCGGTACGGGTGGTACATGCCGGAGGAGGTAGCGCAGCAGGCCGCCGGGCCGGTGGACCGGGGCTCCGTCATCGGGCAGACCGCGCAGGATGTGCGTACGTACGGCGGCGGGCGAATGCCCGGCGGCGAGCCAGCGGTCGGCCAGCCCGGCCAGCTCGGCGTATATGGCGCGGGGGATGTGGCGCAGGGCGAGGGAGAGCGACGGGAAGGCGGCGACGAGGGCGCGGGCCTCGTCGCTCGCCGATGTCGGCGCCGATGCCGGTTCCGCCGTCCGCTCGGGGGGTTCGGGGGGTCGGTGGGGAGTGTTCCCACGGGGGTCTTCGTAGGGATGACCGTCGGTGGGCCGGGTGGTCGGCTCACCGACCGTCGGTACGAGAGGACTCGGTACGACCTGCGACGACAGCAGCTTGGCGGCCTCGGCGGCGTTCAAGGGCGTGCTGGCGATGAGCTGTTGGGTCGACCAGAGACCGTCGGGTCCCTGCACGCGACGCTCGTGCACGAACCCCTCGTCCTTGAGCTGGCGCTTGGCCCGAGTGAAGGCGCTGCCGCCGATGTTGGCCCGTTCGGCGGTACGGGAGAGGGACTCGCGGGTGCCGTCAGGGAGGGAGAGCTGCCAGGTGAGGAGGCGCACGGCGTCGGAGGACAGACGGGGGTGCCGGATGATGTCGTGCGAGAACTGGGAGAAGGCGCGCGGAGGCGCGATATGGTGCCGATAAATCACGGGTGGAAGCCGATCCACTAGTGGTCCAGGTCCTCGTGACGGGTGCGAACCGTCGCGGGGACCGTTTTGTTGTGTGGACGGTACCGCACGTACGGTGCTCACGCGTACGCGTTGCGTGAAGGGGTTCGCCTGCGTGAAGCGCGCACGTCGTCCTACTCTCCGGTCACGGAGTGTGATCGGTGGGGAGCGGAGGACTCGGCGGATGGGTACGGGCAGCGAAGGATTTCTGCGGTGTTTCGGATGCCAGGTGAAGCTGTTCCGGGAGGCGGCGGGGCTCACGCAGGCGCAGGTGGGGACGCGGGTCGGGTACAGCGAGGCGCAGGTCGCGGCGGTGGAGCAGGGGCGGCGGATCCCGAAACCCGATCTGATCGACGCGATCGACCACGCGGTGGGCGCGCGGGGCGTGCTGATGGCCATGAAGAAGGAGGTGGCCAAGGCGCGGTATCCGTCGTTCTTCCAGGAGTACGCGGAGGTGGAGGCGGAAGCGGTCGAGTTGCATGCCTACGACGCCCAGTTGGTCAACGGCCTTTTGCAGTGCGACGCGTACATGCGAGCGGTCTTCAGCATGTGGCGTCCGCTGCTGGACGCGGAGACGGTGGAGCAGCGAGTCGCCGCCCGTGCGGATCGGCAGCAGTTGTTGTGCCGTGTCCCGAAGCCGCTCCTGAGCTTCGTCATCGACGAGCACGCCCTTCTCCGGCCCCTCGGCGGACGGGAGGCGCACCGGGCGCAGTTGGAACACCTGCTGCTCATCGGCCGCGAGCGGCACATCGAGATTCAGGTCATGCCGACCGGGCGTGAGGAGCACGCCGGAGTGGCCGGGCCCTTCACGTTGATCCTCGCCAAGGGAGGGCGCAGGATGGCTTACACGGAGGTGCAGGGCAGCAGCGCCCTCCACGCGGAGCCCGCGAGAGTTCAGGGTTTCGAGTCCACGTACGGGGTCCTGCGTGCACAGGCCATGACCCCTCGTGAGTCGGTGACCTGGGTCGAGAAGTGCTTGGGAGAGTTGTGAAGGACACGGATCAGATAGCCGGGCCGGCCTGGGTGAAGAGCAGCTACAGCGCGGGGGACGGCGGCCAGTGCGTGGAGGTCGCGAGCACGGACACGACCGTGCTGGTACGTGACTCCAAGCGGCCCGCAGAGGCGATCATTACCACCGGTGTCGAGGAATGGGCGGCCTTCCTGCGGATGGCCGCCCGCAGCTGAAGCGAAGCTGCCGGTGTCACACCGACACCGGCAGCCTCTTCCCCAACCACTCGGTCAGCGTCCGTACATACGTGGCCGTCAGATGGTCGTCGTTGCGGTACACCACCACGCTGCCGATGACCGCCGGGCACTCGCCGTCCCGGCAGAACATCGACGTCGCGTCGATCAGAGACGCCCCGTCGACCTCGGCCGTCGCCACCTCGCCGACCTGTTCGAAGCCGAGCGCGTCGTCCTTCGCGGTGGCGCAGTCCACGAGGGAGTCCATCGCGCCCGAGACGCAGGACGGCACGTCCGGTTCCGGGTGCGGGTTGTCGGCGAAGGTCACCACCTTCGCGCCCGTGCCGGTCAGCCGCCGCAAGGTCTTCGCGTAACCCTCCTCCGTGCGTTCCGCGCTCGCCGTGTCGCCGAGCCGGGCACCGTCGCCGTCCGCGACCGACGTGGTCGCCCGCGCGCCGGTCACCACCATGGCCGGCTTCTCCGCCTCGATCCGCTTCAGCGCCGTCTCGCGCCAGTCGTCGCACTCCGTGTACGCCCGCTTCAGCTGCCCCGCCCACACCGTCACCTCGGCCGGTGAGCACGCCGACTTGGTCAGCACCTCCAGGCGCCAGCCACGCCGCTCCGCGATGGCCCGCAGCGCCGGCGTCCACTGCACGGCGTGCGAGTCGCCGAACAGCACCACCGTGGTGGCGGACGTCGTGTCGCCGTAGACGCAGCCGGAGGCAGGTTCAGTGTCCAGTTGGTCGACCAGACAGTCGTCGTGCGGCGCGTCCGTGTCGTCCTCGGCCGTCTCCGGCAGCGGGCGCAACGCGGACGCGCTGCGCTGCAACTCCGTGTCGCCCGCCGCCAGCACCGCCGCGCCGGGCGCGTCCGCCGCCTCCGCGAGCCGGGTACGCGGCACCGCCGTCCAGGACACCGCCCCGCACAGCACCGCGCCCGCCGTGCACGCCGCGCCGAGCACCAGACCGGACCGGTGCGCCTGTCCTCGGCGTACGGCCCGCTCGGGCGTGTGCCGGAAGCGGTTCTCCACGTAGCGGTGGGCCAGCGCGGCCGGTACCCAGGACAGCGCGACCGCGAGCAGCGCAACCGACAGCGGCGGCTCGCCCAGCCACACGGTGGTGAAGGCGAGGAACGGCCAGTGCCACAGGTACCAGGAGTAGGAGATCCGGCCCACATAGCGCACTGGCCGCAGGGACAGCAGCCGGCCCGCCGGGGTGTCCACCGCCACCGCGCCCGCCGCGAGCACCGCCGCCGTACCCAGTACCGGCAGCAGCGCCCAGGGGCCGGGGAACGCCGTGTCCTCGCCGAACCGCAGCGCGGCGGCACCGACCGCGGCGATCCCGGCGAGCCCCGCCGCCCC
>NZ_JAVRHI010000342.1:0-8479 GCF_034105845.1 Streptomyces sp. CRN 30
CCCCCCCCCCCCCCCCCCCCCCCCCCCCCCCCCCCCCCCCCCCCCCCCCCCCCCCCCCCGCCCCAAGACACAACCGAAGGCGCTACGCGCACCCCCACCGAAGCCGCACATGCGCCGCAGGCATCACACAGCCCGCTCGACGGCCCGCTCGACCGCCGGCGCCGACCCCGGCAGCGGCCGCCCCGCCGACTCGGTCATGAACCACACCGCGACACCACCGACCACGGCCGCGGCCATCATGTAGTACGCGGGCATCATCAGATTCCCGGTCGCCCCGATCAGCGCCGTGACCACCAGCGGCGTGGTCCCGCCGAACAGGGACACCGACACGTTGAAGCCGATGGACAGCGACCCGTACCGCACCCGGGTGGGGAACAGCGCCGGCAGCGCCGCGGGCATCGCCGCCGTGAAGCAGACCAGCAGCAGCCCCAGCGCGGCCATGCCCAGGCCGACCGCCAGCAGGCTGCCCTCCCGGATCAGCAGCAGCGCCGGAACCGACAGAACCAGGAACCCCACGCACCCCGCCGCGATCACCGGACGCCGCCCGATCCGGTCGGTGAGCGCCCCAGCGAACGGCTGCACCACCATCATCAGCGCCATCACGGCCAGCACCACCAGCAGCCCGTGCGTCTCGTCGTACTCCAGCTCGCTCGTCAGGTAGCTCGGCATGTACGACAGCAGCATGTAGTCGGTGACGTTGAACACCAGCACCAGGCCGACGCACAGCAGGAGCGCCTTCCACTGCCCGGTGACCATCTCCCGCAGCCGCACCTTCGGCCGCGCCGCCTCGGCCTTGGACACCTCCGCCGCGAACGCCGGGGTCTCCTCCAGCCGCATCCGCAGATACAGCCCGATGATCCCCATCGGCCCCGCGATCAGAAACGGAATCCGCCAGCCCCAGGACGTCATGTCGCCGTCCGACAGCAGCGCGGTCATCAGGGTGACCAGCCCCGCCCCGCCGATGTACCCCGCCAGCGTCCCGAACTCCAGCCAGCTCCCGAAGAACCCCCGCCGCTTGTCCGGCGCGTACTCCGCGATGAAGGTGGACGCACCCGCGTACTCACCCCCCGTCGAAAATCCTTGCACCAGCCGCGCCACGAGCAGCAGCACCGGCGCCCACACGCCGATCGACGCGTACGACGGGATCAGCCCGATCGCGAACGTCCCCGCCGCCATCATGATCATCGTCAGGGCGAGGATCTTCTGCCGCCCGACCCGGTCCCCCAGCGGCCCGAAGACCATGCCGCCCAGCGGCCGGACCAGGAAGGCCGCGGCGAACGCGCCGAAGGTCGACAGCAACTGCGCCGTCGGGTTCCCGGAGGGGAAGAAGACCTTGCCCAGGGTGACAGCGATGTAGCTGTAGACGCCGAAGTCGAACCACTCCATCGCGTTACCGAGCGCAGCCGCCTTGACGGCGCGCCGCACGAGCGCGGGATCGGTAGCGGTAGAGGAAGCGGTAGAGGAAGCGGTAGAGAAAGAGGAAGCGGAAGAGGGAGCAGCGACAGCAGCCGACAAGACTTCGCTCGCCTACCTTTCGACGGGGACAGGACGCCGGCCCGCACGGCGGCGCTGACGCCGGGCCGAAAAGCGACCATAGGCGGCGATGTCCCGATCACACCCGGTGCCGAACTAGTTGCACAGTGCACCAAAACACCGCGCACGCAGGCACACCACCGAGCCCGGAACGGTTCCTGACCGGCCCGTACTGTGATCCTTCTCGCTCCCCGGTCGGCGCCCGAACCACGAGCGCACTATCGTCATCCGGACAAAAGGAGAGCGGCCGTCAGGTGAAGACGGGGTTGCCTGCGTCTCTCTCCGGGGGTGGTGCGAGCCTCATAAGGTTCGCAAAGGACCCCCACGCGCGCGGACGCGTGTGGGACGAACGGGGCGGGAGGCCGACGAGGCGTGGCGAATGCGGAGCACAGCGGGCGACCGGCGGAACCCTTCGGGGCGACAGCCGTCGGGACGACCAGGTCACGCCTGCACCTGGCACGACTGGGACTGTGGCTGGTCGCCGCGGTCCTCGCCGCGCGGCAACTGGCGGCGGTCCTGTCGACCCCGCGCGGAGAGCGGCTGACGGACCTGGAGACGTGGGTGGGACCGGAGGGCGTCCTGCACGTGGAGGGGTCCCTCTACGATTCCACGAAGTTCACCGGCACGCCGTTCGCCGGCCTGGTCCTCAAACCCCTGACCCGGACCGCCGAACAGGCCCTCGGCTGGGGCTGGACCTTCGGCACGCTCCTGCTGGTCGTGGCCCTCGGCCTGGTCGCGGCCCGTGCCCTGCCCCAGCCGGTCGGCCGCCGCGCGGCCCTCCTCGCGGCCCCCGTCGCGGTCAGCCTGCTGATGATCTCGCTGCCGGTGCGCAACACGCTGTGGCTGGGCCAGACCAGCATCATCCCGGTCCTGCTGGTACTCCTCGGCTGCCTGGCGGTCCGAGGCGAACGGGCCGGCGGGGTGCTGATCGGCATCGCGGCGGCGTTCCAGCCGACGGTGCTGCTCTTCGTACCGCTGCTGTGGTTCACGGGCAGGCGCCGGGCGGCGGGCACGACCGCCGCGGCGTTCGCGGTCTGCACGCTCGTCGCCTGGGCGGCGATGGCGGACGACTCGTACACGTACTGGGTGCACCACATGGCCGGGGTGGGCCTGGGCGGCGCGGCCGACGACCTCGCCAACCAGTCGCTGCACGGCGCGCTGCTCCGCCTCGGCCTGAACGGCCCGCTGGAGATCGCCCTCCTCGTCCTCCTCGGCGCCGCGGTCGCGGCCCTCGCCCTGCGCCGGGCCGTGCGCTACGCGCGCGACGGCCAGCTCCTGCTCGCGGTCGCGATCACGGGCTGCGCGGCGGTCGTGATCTCGCCCACCACGTGGCAGCACCAGCTCCTCTGGGTGCTGCCGGCGGTCGTGGGCAGGGTCGGCAAACGCGCCTCCGACCGCTACGTCTGGCCGGTGGCCGTCGTCCTCGTCATGACGCTCCCGGCGAAGATGATGCTGCCGAACATGGCGGTGCTGAGCGTGGTCCGCGACAACGTGGTCCTGCTCGCGGCGCTCGCCGCGGCCGTCGCCGTGCCGTTCCTCCACCGCACCTCGCCGTACTTCCGCGACCCGGTGCCCACGGACTACGCGGCCCCCGTGCCGACCCGGTTCAAGCGCGTCCCGCTGCTGCCGTTCCTGCGCAGGGTCCTCACCCGCCCGAACCTCCTCCTCGAACTGCTCCTCATCCGCGTCACCTACGCCGCCTACTCCAAGGTCCGCCTCGCGGCGACCGGCGGCACCATCCAGGGCGGCCGGGTCCGCGCCGAGGAGCACGGCTGGCAGATCCTCGACATCGAGCGGTTCCTGCACATCGACATCGAGCACGCCGTCAACCACGCCGTCGTCAAGGTCGGCTGGCTGCGGGACTTCTTCGATTTCTATTACACGTCGTTCCACTTCGTCGTCCCGCTGACCGTCCTCGGCATCCTCTACTGGCGCCGCCCCGTCGACTACCGCTGGGCCCGCTCCTCCCTGGGCTTCGCCACCCTCCTCGCACTGGTCGGCTTCTGGCTCTACCCGCTGGCCCCGCCCCGGCTGATGCCGACGCTCGGCATCATCGACACGGTCCACGGCGTGCAGGACTTCACCAAGCCGGACTACGGCACGCTGACCTCGCTGACCAACCAGTACGCGGCGATGCCGTCGCTGCACTTCGGCTGGTCGCTGTGGTGCGGGCTGGCGATCGCGATCATCGCGCCGAAGGCGTGGATGAAGGCGCTCGGCCTGCTCCACCCGCTGTTCACGGTGTCGGCGATCGTGGCGACCGGCAACCACTGGGTGCTGGACGCGGTGGGCGGCGCGGCCGTCGTGGCCGCGGGCTTCGGCCTGACGTACCTGTTCCAGGGCCCGCGGGCCCGTACGGCGGCGGCAGCCGCGACCGAGCCTCCGGCGGAGGCGGTCAGCAGCGGTCCCCCGCCCCCGCCCCCGGCGAAGGACCGTACCGGGAGCTGATCCGGTACTCGCCCGGCGCGGCGACCGTCAGCCGCGTGAACTCGCCGTGCCGGGCCAGGCAGCCGCCGTCCGTGCGCAGCCACGGCGACCACACCACCCGTACGGTCACCGCGCCGGGCCGCGACACCCGCAGCACCAGGTCGGCCCCGGTGGTCCGGACGACGGTCCCGGGCGCGGAGACGAGCGGTACGGCGTCCCGCACCCGGAACACCCGCCAGTGCGCGTCCTGCCACACCGGCTCCAGCCAGCCGGGGCGCCGCTCTTGGACGAGCCGCGCCTCGTCCTCGGCGTACCCGTCCGGCTTCCCGAGCGGCAGCACGACGAAGCCGACCGCCCACCGGTCCAGCCAGGCCCGGTAGGACGCGGCGGAGAACGTGCCGTCGTAGAAGAGCCGGGCCCGCTCCATGTCGAGCTGGCGGTTCCAGCCGCGGGCCAGGTTGACGTGCCGGGCGAGCCCGGCGGCCTCGCGGTGGTTGCGGGCGGGCACCACCTCGACGCGGGTACGGCCGGCGCCGAGCCCCGCCAGCGCGGCCACCACCCCGTCGGTCTCGGCCGCCCAGGCGGGCACCGAGGTCGACACGGCCAGATCGTCGGCGGTCTTCTTGCCGACCCAGCCGACGGAGAAGACCAGCGCGACGACCAGCAGGTTCCGGGCGGCGCGGCGCAGCGCCGGCACCGACAGCAGCGCCGCCAGCAGCACGGCGGGCGCGAACAGTTCGGCGAACCGCTCCACGTTCGTTCCCACCGGGGAGGGCACGAGGTACGCCAGGACGGTCCCGGCGGCGTACACGGCCCCGCTCCACCGGGCGGTGCGCCACTCGCGCGGGACGGTCACGGCGACCGCGAGCCCGAGCACCACGGGCGGCCAGATGCGGGCCGGCGGCATCAGCTGCTCCCCGGTGAACGGGAACAGCACGGTGGTCGTGCCGACGACCACGGCGGGCGGCACCAGCAGCGGCAGGGCCCGCCCCCAGTCCCGTACGACCAGGAACGCGGCGCCGACGACGGCCGTGAACAGCCCCGCCACCGGGGACGCCGCCGTCGCCAGCGCCGCCCAGAACACGGCGGGCACGGGACGCCGCCTCCCGGTGAGCGGCAGACAGGCGGCCAGCCCGAGGGCGACCCCGAGGGCGAAGGTGGACCGCCCGGAGGCGACGTTGCACCACAGGGCGAGGGAGGCGAGCAGCGCGGGGCCGAGGGGGCGCCGCACGCCGGCCCGCTCGACGAGCAGCGCGGCGAGCCAGGCGGAGGCGAGCCCGGAGGCGACGGTGACGGTCCGCACGCCGAGGCCCGCCATCAGATACGGCGATATCAGGCTGTAGTTGGCGGTGTGCATGCCGCCGTACCAGAACAGCCCGTACGCCGACCCACCGTGCTCCCCGGCGAACTCGGCCCACGCCTCCTGCGCGGCGAGATCCCCACCACCGGTGGCGAGCCGGGCCCACCACAGCGCGTACAGCGGCACGGTGGGCAGGGTGGCGAGGAAGGCCAGCCGGTACCGCTGGGTCAGGTCACGGGCGAGGCGGCGGACGGGTGGGGCGACGAGTTCGACGGAGACCACGGTGTCGGCGCTTCCGTTCGGGAGACGTACGGCTGCGGGCGCACGTTCGAAGACGCGGAATCGGACAGTGACGTTGAACGGGAACAGGCCAGAGCCGGCCGAAGCGGCACCGCCGCGCCCACCGGGTCGGCGGGCGCGGCGGCACTGTTCGGCCGTCCGGGATCAGGCGCTGCTCAGCGCCTCGTGGTCCGCGTACATACGGGCCAGGGCCCGACGGTCGTCGCGGACTTCCAGGAAGGAGAGAAGCCGCGTGAACAGCAGGTCGACAGCGGCTCGGTCCTCCTCGGGTTCCAGCTGTTGGCCCCAGCCCCGCAGGGCGACGCCGGGGAGGGCCTCACGGAACACTTCTGCGTACCAGATGGCGCTGGAGCGTTCCCCCCTTCGTACGGCCAGCCACTCGTCGAAGCCGCGGAGCAGCCCTCCCGAGCGGGCGTGGTCGAAGCCGATCAGAAACGTGGCCGTGGAGTGGTAGGTCCCGTTCAGACCGTAGAGACCCGGTCTGGCACGGACCTGTCCGATGAACTCCCTGTCGTTCATACGCCCTTCAGAAGCCGAAGTCGATGACGCCTTCGTCGTGGTACTGCCAACGAGACTTGTACTCCGCGATCGTCTCACCGGCCTTCCCCGTCCACGCGTCATAGACCCGGCCGTTGAGCACCACCACGGTGTGCGAGCCCCAGAACGTGTCCTGCTCGCGGTACTTGGGGAGCGAGTTGAACCCCTTGGGTCTGATCGTCATGATGTCGCCTCCGCCCAGGCTCTCCTTGATCTTCTTGGCGCACGCCTCGCACCCAGAGCTGCCGGGGATGGTCGACAGAGCACGAGGCAGCCCCGGAACGCTGTGCTCCCCGCAAGGAATCCCCGAGGACGACGCCGCGGCCGACGTCGACGCCGACCTCAGTGTCGACCGGCTCAGGATCTTGCAGCCCTTTTTGAGGTACTTCAGGCCGTCGTAGGCCTTCTCCAGCGACTTGAGCTTGCCGCCGATGAGGACGTCGGCGGCGAGTTCGCCGCAGTGCGCGAAGTCCCGCTTCTGGTAGCAGTCGTCGAGCTTGGCGAGGCCGGTCAGGTCCTCCAGCAGTTCGGCGTACGGCTTCGCCGCGGCGCCGATCTCGTCGGCCTTCTCCAGGATCTCGCAGTCGATCGGGCTGTGCTGGCACCAGCGGATGTACTCCCCGGTCTCACAGGGGACGAACGCCTGCTGGCAGCGGTAGATCTCGGCCGGGGTCCGGCCCCCCTCGTTCCGCTCCTTCTCCGCCAGCGCCGCCTTGCGCCTGGCCTCGGCCTCCTCGCGGTACTTCTCCACCGCGGTGGTGAACGCCTCGGTGGCCGCCTTGAGCGCCGCCTCGGCGGACGCCCCCGCCGCCAGCTCCGACTGCCGGGCCTGGTCGTAGTAGTACCAGGCCTCGGACGCCGAGGCCTGCGCCAGCTCGGAGGAGAGCGTCGCGTCGGTCGCGGACCTGGCGGCGTCCGCGGCCGCGACGTCGGCCCGGTTCGCGGCGGACCGCGCGGTCGCCGCGGACTTCGCGGCGGCCGACGCCGACGCCTCCGCGTCCTCGGCGAACGTCTTCGCCTTGTCCGCCTCGATCTTCGCGTCGTCGGCGGAGTCCTGGGCCGCGATCGCCCACTTCTTCGCGTCGTCGGCGGCGTCCCGGGCCACGGCCGCGGTCTGCTGCGCCGTCGCGGCGTTCTCCTGCGCCGTGAACGCGACCTTCGCCGCGTCCGCGATCAGCTTCTGCACCTGGGCGACGTGCGTCGCCGTCAGCTCGTCCTTGCGCTGCGCCGTGTACTGGCCCGACACGATGAACTTGTGCAGGGTCGCAGGCGCCCCCTCCAGCGCGATCCGCGCGGCGGAACGCACCTCCGGGCCGCCGGAGTCGACGAGCTGGGTGGCCCGCACCCGCTCGTCCTCGGTCCGCGCCTCGTCCTGGGTCCGGGTGACGAACGCGCTGTACTTCTTGGGGTCACCGGTGGCGAGGGCGGCCCGGCCGGCCTCGGCCAGCACCGGACCGGCCCCGTCGACGATCTTCGCGATCTCGACCCGCATCGGCTCCGCGGCGACCTCGTACTGCCCGTCCGCCACGAACTCGGCGATCACGGCCGCGTCGCCGTCGAGGGCGGTCTGCGCCGCCGTCCGCATGTCCGAGTCGGCGCTCTCCTCGGCGAGCCGCTCGACGTAGGACCGCTGGTCCTGCCGCTCGGCGTCGTCCCAGCCGTTGGCCAGGAAGTCGAGGACCACGTCGTCGTCCCCGGCCAGCGCCGCCTCGGCCGCCGCACGGCCCCACGCGGTGCCCTGCGCCATCTCGCGCACCGCGAGGTCACGGCCCTGTACGGCGAGAGCGGCGAGGTCGGCGCCGGGTTCGGCGGTGGCGGCGACCAGCCGGTCGCGCTCGGTGTCCCGGTCCGCGGCCGCCTCGTCCAGATCGGCCTGCTCGGACTCCCAGGCCGCGTCCTCCGCCTTCTCGTCGCGGGCCTGCTCGATACCGGCGTTGGTGCGGCCGAGCAGTTCCTCGGCCTCCACCTCGCGGGCCAGCGTGTAGACCTCCTGGGCACTGGCCACGGCGGTCGTCGCGTCGTTCGCGGCCTCGGTCGCCGCGTTCGCGTGCTCCGTGGACTTCGCGGCGGCCGTGGCGGCGTCGCCCGCGTGCTCGGCGGCGTCCTCGGCCGCCTTGGCGGCGTTGCGGGCGTGTTTGGCGGCGGAGGTGGCCGCGTCCCGTGCCTGCCGTGCCGCGGTCGCGGCCTTGCGGGCCAGCGACTCCGCCGCCGCGGCGGCGCGGTTGGCCTCGGCGGCGTGCCGCTTGGTGGCGGCGGCCGCGGCCCGTGCCTGGGCTGCGGCGGCGCTGGACTGGTCCGCGTAGCCGCTGGCCTGGGTGGCGGCGGTGGCGGCCGCGTCGGCGTTGGCGCCCGCGCTGATCGCCGAGGCCGCCGCGTCACCGG
>NZ_JAVRHI010000343.1:0-6231 GCF_034105845.1 Streptomyces sp. CRN 30
CCGGTGCGCCTGCTGCCGCCGGGCGGTGGGCCACCCGGCGACCACGGCGTCCCGCAGCAGCGGATGCGCGTAGCGGGGGCCCGCCCCGCCGGCCCGCAACCACCCGAGCCGCGTCATCGCGGTGAGCCACCCGGCGACCCGGGCCGGGTCGGTACCGGTGGCCTCGGCGAGAAGGGGCACGGGGTCGTCGGCGGGGGAAGCCGCCGGATCGGGAGACCGGTGGCTCGCCGAAGCGTCGGTGAGGGGGGCCACCGGGTCCTGGGACCCGAGGAACCCCGCGTCGGTCGTCGCCGCCGGCCACGCCTGTTCCAGCGTCGCCAGCGCGCGGGCCACGTCCGCCGTCGCCTGGCCCGCGCTCTCCAGCCACCAGGAGACGGCGGCCGGGTAGGCACCCGGGTACAGCGCGGCGGTGGTCTCCGGCACGGACTGCGGCAGGCGCCGGGGCGGGGTGCCGCCGAGGTCGTCGAGGAGGGCGCGCAGCAGCAGCGGACTGCCCGCACCGGCCCGTACGCACTCCTCGATCCACTCCGGGCCGGCCTCGGGGAAAGCGGCACGCAGGAGTTCCGCCGCGGCGGGGTCGCCGAGCGGGGCGAGGATGTGGGTGCGGACCAGGGAGCGGGGCAGGGCGTGGGTGAGGCCGGCGGGTTCCGGCTCGATGTCGTACTGGCTGCGCTCGGTGGCGACGATCAGGACCGGTAATGAGCCGACCCGGCGGGCCGCCTCCACCAGCCAGCGCCGCGAGGCGGCGTCGGCGAGGTGCACGTCGTCCACGGTGACCATGACGGGCGACTCGGCGGCGTGGTCGACGAGCAGCCGCCACAACCGGGCGGCCGTACGCCGCTCCTCGTCCCCGAAGACCGGTACACCGGCGGACGGAACACCGGACCCGGACGGAACACCGACAGCCGGAACCCCGGACCCGGACGGGACACCGGCAGACGGGACACCGGAACCGGACGGCCCCCCGGCAGCCACCCCGGCAGAGGCGTCGCTCGCCCCCTCCCCCACGGCCCCCGGCACCCAGCCGGCACCCCCCGGCCCCGCGCCGGTGAACTCCGGCACCCGGCTCAGACAGTGCCGTACCGCCGCGAACGGCACCTCCCGCTCCTGCGGGGAGCAGTGCACGCGCAGCACCCTCATGCCCTGGTCGGCGGCGTGTTCCGCCGCCGCCTCCAGGGCCGCGGTGCGGCCGGTCCCCGTGGCGCCGCGCAGCAGGACGAGACGGCCGGCACCGGCGCGGGCGCGCGCGGTCTCCGCCGTGATCAGTGCGTGCGTGTCGTCGCGTTCGCACAGCGGACGGATCATGCCTGCCTCCCGTGGTGGGTGCGCCTCGGCCTGTAGGACGGGACGGACCGAGGACGGTTGCGCGGCTGTGGCGAGGCTCACGACGGTGTCCTCCCTACCGTCAAGTGGCCCCCGGGGAGGCCCTGTACATGGACTGACCTGCGAAGACCAGAGGTTTGCGCGGTTCTTGCCCCTCTGGTCTCGTGGTGTGCCTCGTGGTGCTCCACGATTGCGCCCGTCACAGCGGTCCCAGAAGTGTGGAACATGCCCATCCGCCTCTGCCCTTCACCGGACGGCGGACCTGTGAACTTGGGGGAAACGGTTGCTCAACTCACCCCGGACCACTGACTCCGGCCGCACGGCCGGACCCGGGCGCAGGACTCCCGTGTCGGTCACCGCCCCGGACCCGATCAGCCGCGAGGGCGCGATCAGCCAGCTGCGCCGCCACCCGGAGATCGAACTGCGCGAGGAGACCGGCCCCGGCACGGTCGCCCTGCTGATCGAGGACGCCCTCGACGACGCCGGGCTGACCCGGCTGCGCCGGGTCGTGCGCAGCGAGGGCGCCCGCGCCGTGCTCGTGGTGGGCACGATCCGCGAGAACGAGCTGCTCGACGTCATCGAGTGCGGTGTGGGGGCCATCGTGTGGCGCCGGGAGGCCACCGACCACCGGCTCGTCCAGGCGGTGCTGGCCGCCTCCCGGGGTGACGGGGACCTGCCCGCGGATCTGCTCGGCCGGCTCATCAACCAGGTCGGGACGTTGCACCGCGGTGCGGCCGGCCGGCCGGGTTCGCCCTCCCTGGGCCTCGCGGCACGCGAGGTCGACGTCCTTCGGCTGGTGGCCGAGGGACTCGACACCGGGGAGATCGCCAGCAAGTTGTCCTACTCCGAACGCACTGTCAAGAACGTCATGCACGGACTGACCACACGTCTGCACCTGCGCAACAGGGCGCACGCCGTGGCCTATGCCCTCAGGGAAGGCTACATCTGACCGAACGGGCAATCGAAGGCGGACTCCCGGGCAGCACCGCTGCCCGGTCCCCGTCCCCGCCGAGCGTGCGGTACGGGCGGCACACCGGGCACGATCGTGTCCGGTGGCGAACGGCGGCGAACAGCGGCCGACGGCAGCGGTGGACGGCAGGGCGACGGAGCGGCCCCGGCAGGACGACCAGGCAGGGCGAACACACGGTGAGCAAGGCGGGAACACGGTGATCCACGAGGTCGACGAGGTCCTCAAGGACCTGCTGAACGGTGGATCGCTGGCCGGTTCCGGCATCGACGTGTCCTTCGACGCCCCCACCCGCGACTGGGCGGCCCGGCGCAACGGCCCCGGCATCAACGCCTACCTGTACGACATCCGCGAGGACCTCGGCAGGCGCCAGCGCGGCCAGATCCCCGTACGCGACGAGTACGACGTCGTCGTGAAGCGCCGTCAGCCCGCGCGCTGGTTCCGCCTCGCCTACCTGGTGACCGCCTGGACCAAGCAGCCGCGCGACGAACACCGGCTGCTGTCCGCGGTGATGGCCACGCTGCTGCCGCGCGAGGTGCTGCACCCGAGCCAGCTGCCGGGGAGCCTCAGCGAGCTGGGCCTGTCGGTGTACGTGACCGTCGCCGCCGCCCAGACGGAGGCCCGGTCCCTCGCCGAGATCTGGAGCGCCCTCGGCGGCGAGCTGAAGCCGTCCCTGGACGTCATCATCACCGCGCCGTTCCCGGCGTTCCGCGAGTACGACGCGGGTCCGCCGGTCACCGAGGGCGCCGCGGTCCGGGTCCGCGCCTACGACGGTCCGGGCGAGGGCGGCGACGGCGACGGCGACGTCCCGTGGGCCGACCGCACCGAACGGGTCTCCGACGAACGCGCCCACCGGCCCCGGCAGGTGGCGATGGCCAAACGCGCCCGCCGGACCGGGAACGGAACCGGGAACGGAAACGGGCCCGGGGCCGCCGAGACCGGGACCGCCGACAAACAGGACGCCGAACGACCGTGACGACCCCCGCCCTCACCCCCGTCCTCACCCCCCCGGACCCCACCCCGCTCCTGCACCGCCTCGCCCTCCTGCGCGAACGCGTCGCCGCGCTGGTCGAGCACCGCGCGGCGGCCGACCCCACGGCCGACGACCCGCTGCGCGGCCTGTACCTCTCCGAGGACGCCGTACGCCACCTGCTGCTGCGCCCCGCCGGCCCCGGCCCCGCGCCGGAGAGCCCGGCAGCGGCCGCGCCGGGCGATCCGCTGGAGGCGCTCTCCGCCCGGCTGGACCTGTCGGACCTGGACACCGCCGTCCTGCTCGTCGCCCTCGCCCCGGACCTCGACCGGTCCTTCGAGCCGCTGTACGGCTACCTCAACGACGACGTCAGCCGCCGCCGGGCCACCGTCGCGCTCGCCCTCGACCTGTGCGGGCTGCCCGCGTACGACGCGGCGGCCCGGTCCCGGCTGCACCCGTCGGCGCCGCTGACGACGCTCGGCCTGCTGGTCGTGGAGGAGCCCGAACGCCCCTTCCTCAGCCGGTCGCTGCGCGTCCCCGACCGCCTGGTGGCGCACCTGCTGGGCGACGACACCCCCGACGCGTACCTCGCGGGCCACATCCGCCCCGTGCCGGCCCCGGTCACCCCGTACGGGGACCAGGACGGCGGCCAGGACGGGGAGGAGGCCGCCCCGGACGTCCTCTTCGCGCGCCGGCTGGGCGCGCTGCTCGCCGAGCACCCGGTGACCGCCTACGTCCGTGAGCGCCGCGAGGGCGACGGCCTGGCCTGCGTAAGCGCCGCCCTGCACACCGCCGACGTGGCGGCCCTGCACTTCACCGGCGGCGAGGACCGCGTCCCCGAGCTGCTCCGCGAGGCCCGCCTGACCGGCCGCGCGATCGTCCTCACCGGCCTCCCCGAGAAGCCGGAGAGCCTCGTCAGGGCGCTGACCGCGGCGACGGACGTCCCGGTGCTGATCACCTCGCAGGGGCCGTACGACCCCCAGTGGGCCGATCTCGACCCGCTGGTCCTGGAGGCGCCCGCGCGGCGTGCGGGAGCGGTGGACGCCTGGTCGGCGGCGCTCGGCGACGCGGACTCCCTCGACCCCGGCCTGGATCTCCCGGCGACGGTCGCCCCGTACCACCTCGGCGGGGAGCGCGTCGTGCGCGCCGCCCTCGCCGCCCGTTCGCTCGCCGCCTTCGACGGCACCCCGGTCACCGCCGACCACCTGCGGCTCGGCGCCCGGCAGCAGTCGGCGTCGGGCCTTGAGCGGCACGCCCGGCGCATCCGGCCGGCGGTGGACTGGGGGGACCTGGTCCTGCCCGACGCGCCGCTGGTGCAACTGCGCGAGCTGGCGCTGCGCGCCCGCCACCGCGACCGGGTCCTCGGCGACTGGCGGCTCAGCGCCGGCGGTGGCCGCGGGCGGGGTGTCCTCGGTCTGTTCGCGGGCGAGTCCGGTACCGGCAAGACCCTGTCGGCGGAGGTCGTCGCGGCCGATCTGGGCCTCGACCTCTACGTCGTGCAGCTCTCCTCGGTCGTGGACAAGTACGTCGGCGAGACCGAGAAGAACCTGGAACGGATCTTCAGCGAGGCCGACCGGACCGACGCCGTGCTCCTCTTCGACGAGGCGGACGCCGTCTTCGGCAAGCGCTCCGAGGTGAAGGACGCGCACGACAAGTACGCCAACATGGAGAGCGCGTACCTGCTCCAGCGCCTGGAGGCGTTCGACGGCATCGCGCTGCTCACCACCAACCTGCGGGCCAACATCGACGAGGCGTTCACCCGCCGGCTGGACCTGGTGGTGGACTTCCCGTTCCCGGACCCGGAGCAGCGGCTCGCGCTGTGGCGGCACGGTCTGAAGCACCTGCCGACCGACGGGGAGATCGATCCGTCGCCGCTGGCGAAGGAGTTCGAGCTGGCGGGCGGTTCCATCCGCAGCGCCGTGGTGACCGCCGCCTACCTCGCCGCCGGGCGCGGCGACTCGGTGACGGCGGCCGACCTGCTCGAAGGCGCCCGGCGCGAGTACCGCAAGGCCGGGCGCCTCGTGCCGGGCGAGGGAAGCTGGTAGCTCAGGACCCGTCGTCCTGCTTGCCCTGGAGAATGCGCCAGTCGCCGTCGGCGAGGGGGTTGTTCTCGGCGGAGTTGCAGTTGTGGATGGTCAGCCTGACGCCGGAGACGCGGTCCTTCGTCTCGTGGACCTGGAGGCACTTGTTGTTGCTGGCGAAGTTGCGGAACCAGTAGGACCCGTTCTTCTGCTTCTCCAGCCACCAGAGCTGGTTGTCCGCCTGCGTGCCGTTGCAGGTGAACTCGATGACGTTCGTCCCGACCGGCTTGGCCCCGTAGCCCGGGAGGTCCATGCACAGCTGGTCGTGGGTGTTGCGGATCTGGAAGAGCTTCGTCCCGCCGGGGCCGCCCTTCGGGTACTTCACCTCCAGGTCCCACATCTGGTCGTCGATGTCGCCCTCGTGGCAGTTCGCCTGCTGCACGACGGTGTTGATCTTGCCTTCGTTGCGGCCGGGAATGTCGGCGCACATGTTGGTGGTGGTGTTGAGCAGCATGACGTTGGAGGCGGGCAGGATGTCCGGCTCCTTGGAGGCGGACGGGGACGCCTCGCCGCCGCCGCCGTCACCGCCCGCGCCGCCGGCGTCCTCCTCCTTCTCCGTCTCCTCCTGGGTGGGCTGCTCGACGGGCGACTCGGCGGGAGCGCTGGGTGGCGCCAACTCTTCGGTGGCGGACGGGCTCGGGGCGAGGGTGCTGACGCCGGCCTCCTGCAACTCCGTGGCACTGGAGCGCACCTGCGGCTTGTAGGCGATCCAGATCATCACGAAGGCGAGGGTGAGGGCGAGGAAGAGCCCCAGGAAGGTGGCCAGCCAGCCCGGCAGGAAACTCCGCTGCACGAACGTGCCGGGCACGTCCAACGGCTCGACACCCGACCGCTGCACCGCCAGGTGATACGGCCGGTCCTCCTTGCTGCCGAACCAGCTCACCCGCTGC
>NZ_JAVRHI010000344.1:0-30452 GCF_034105845.1 Streptomyces sp. CRN 30
TGACGGACTTCCGCGGCGTGCCGCGCACGCGCGTGCGCGGCACGCCGCGGAAGTCCGTCAGAAGCCGCCTTGCCTAACCGTCGGACGCCGCCCCGGGCCGGCTGCCGCTCAGCCGGTACTCCACGTCGACCACTCCCTCGACGGCGCGGACCAGGCGGACAGCGACGGGAACCAGGGAACTGTCGGGTAGCTGCCCTGTGAGGGTGACCACGCCATCGGACACGTTCACCTGCGGAGGCTTGAACGGCGCGGACACGAGGTCGGGCAGCACCTCCAGGCGGATCTCCTCCGCGATCTCCTCGTCCGGGCGGAGGAAGACCTTGAGCAGGTCGCCGCGGCTCACCACTCCTTCCAGCAGGCCCTGGGAGTCGACCACGGGCAGGCGTTTGACGCCCCGCTGGGCCATGACGCGGGCGGCCTCGGCGAGCAAGGTGCCGGCGTGGACGGTGACGGCGGGAGAGGTCATCACATCGGCGGCCGTCATGCCACCGGCCTTGGCCAGGTCCCTCAGCCTGCGCCGCTGGACGAAGCGGTCGGGGTCGCTGTCGCGGAACTCCTCCTTCGGCAGCAGGTCGGCCTCGGAGACGACCCCGATCACGCGGCCTTCGCCCTCCAGCACGGGCAGGGCGCTGACCTTCCACTGTTGCAGGAGCGCGACGATGTCCTTGAACGGGGCGTCCGTTCCCACCGCCACCACGGTGTGCGTCATGACGTCACTGACGACACGCGGACCAGTGTGCTCCATGATGTCTCTCCTCCAGTGAGCGGACATGGCCGAACCTCCTTCAGGGCGAGGAGGAGCCGACCGGGCACGGGATGCGAACCGGGGGCCCGCCCGGTTCCTCCGTCCCCAGCATCCGGCGAGCCGTCGGAGCGGCCAAGGGGACGACCGGGGTAGCCATGGTGCCGCACGGCCCGAACCGCCCGCCGTCCGTTACGGACGCCCCGCCCCGCCCCGCCGTACCGCACGGCCGGACGAACGGACGACCGGTCGCCCCCAGGTAGCCGCTCGTCCCCAGCGCAAGGACCGGCGGTCCTCCGCCGGGGCCGGATCGCCCTTTCCGCCCCAGCGTCGACGGTGCGACGGTGAAGGAAGAAGGGCGCGACCGCGACAAGCACGCGACCGCGACAAGCAGAGGGGGAGAGAAGCCATGCAGTGCCCCGTTCTCACCGGAGTCGATGGATCGGCGGAGAGCCTGGCCGCCGCCGCGTGGGCGGCCCGCGAGGCGAAGCGCCGCGAGGCGCCGCTCAGCCTGCTGCACGTCCGCGCGTGGAGTCCACAGGAGGGTGGAAACGAGCCGGACAGCGCCGTCCAGCGCTTTCTCGCACGGCGTTGTCTGCGTCAGGCCGAGGAACGGATCCGCGCGGACTGCCCCGACGTGCGGATCGACGCGGACCAGGTCGACGGACCGGCGACACAGGCGCTCCTCGCGACGGCCGAGCGGTGCGACCTTCTGGTGCTGGGGTCGCGCGGTCTCGGCGGAATCGCCGGGTTCCTGGTGGGCTCCGTGTCGTTCGGTGTGGTGGCCCGGAGCGTCCGTCCGGTGGTCCTGGTACGAGCGGGCGAGGACGCGGCCGACGAACACCTCCCGGCGCCCGACGGCACGCCGTCCGCGCGGACCGGCTACCGGGACGTGGTCCTCGGCGTCGACCCCGCCGACCCGCGCGACGAGGTCATGGAGTTCGCCTTCCATGAAGCCCGGCTGAGGCGCGCGCGGTTGCAGGCCGTGTACGCCTGGCAGGAGCCGGGGCCGTTGACCCTGGGGCCCGGCGAGGTCGGCCTGATGACCGGCACCGGACAGGCCCGCGAGTGGCGGGAGTTCCTCTCCGGTGTTCTTCAGCCGTGGCGTGAGAAGTACCCAGACGTGGAGGTACGGGAGAGTGCCGCCGAGGGCAGGCCCGCGGGCGCTCTCATCGCCGCGGCGACGGGGGCCGGGCTCCTGGTCGTCGGCCACCGCCTGACCGATCGGCCTCTGGGACCCCGCACGGGTCCGGTCACTCATGCCGCGATCCATCATGCCGGGTGCCCTGTGGCTGTCGTCCCCCACACCTGACGAGCGGGCCCTGTCCGCCGGGCCATTCGCCGATTGACGGACGCCGCACGCGTCGCTGTGCACGATGTCGCCAGCCACAGCACCGCTTCCCGCTCCGTCGTTCGCCTGCGTCCGGACGAAGAACCCATGCTGGGAGAGCAGGCGGCATGTTCCGGGTACTCGCGTCTCGTGCCGACGGACGCGCGCGTCCGCTTCCAGGGTGTCGGGCACGTCAAGGTCAACCAGCACCGCCCGGTGGTCGGCACGGTCAAGACCGTCGTGCCGAAGCCCGACCCCGGCCGGCCGGGCGGCTTCCTGCCCAACGGGGCCGGCGCCAGGACGGGCCTGAACCGTTCGATCGCGGATGCCGGATGGGGGGTGTTCCTGAGGATCCTCACCGCCAAGGCTGAAAGCGCCGGACGGGAAGTGATCGCCGTGGACCCCCGCAACACCTCCCGGACCTGCCCCGAATGCGGGCACGTCGCAGCGGAGAACCGGCCCACCCAGGAGAAGTTCCACTGCGTCTCGTGCGGCCACGGCGCGCACGCGGACACGGTGGGCGCGATCAACGTTCTACGGGCCGGGCTGGTCCGTCGCGACGCCGACCCGGTATAGCGAGAAGCCCCCTCATTCATGAGGGGGAGGAGTCACGGACTGGGTCTCGGTGAGGCCGTCGAACTCTGTGGGCACCCTCGCCCGGCTGGTGCTGGACGAGGTCGCGCGGTACCGCGCCGAGGGGGAAGGGCCGTTCGGCCCCTGTCCGGACGCCCGGCCACCGGTGACGGTCGGAAGGAGCAGGCAGACGCGCGCCGAAGTGCGGTGGCGGGGGCGGCCTGGGGGGCGGCCCGACGCCAGCCGGTCCGTTCCCGGATCGGAACGGGGGACAGTCATGGAGACCACGTTCTACTCGGATCTCGACCTGAGGATCCATCAGGACCGTAACGACGACACCTGGATCGAGGCGGTGGTCCGCCCGGGACACCCCAGCGAACCGGTTCAGCTGCTGCTGCCGACGGGGTCCGACTTCTCCGACCGCGTCGCGCGTTTCGCCGGAGGAACGGCGTCGCAGGCGGACGCCGAGAGGCTCGGGCAGACCTTGTTCAAAGCGCTGTTGCCGGGCGGTCTGCACGCGCTCTGGGACTGGGCGGTCAGGTCCCTCGGCCGGGAGAACCCGCTGCGGCTGAGGCTTGACATCCAGGACCCCTCGCTCGCCTCACTGCCCTGGGAACTCATCTGTTCCGACACGCCGGCGTCGTATCCGTTCGTGCTGTCGCCGCAACGCCCGGTCGTGCGCTGCTCGGCCCTCGTACCGGAGCCCGGCAAGAAGGCGTTCCCGCCCCGGCTGCGCATCCTGGTCATCGTCGCCGAGCCCGGGGACAGGCCGGCCTTCGACGCGGCGACCGCGGTCCGCCGGGTGGAGGCCGCGCTGCGGAAGCTGGGCTCCCGGGCCGATCTCCGCGTCGTCGAGCACATCACCACGTCGCGGCTTGCCGACGAGGTGACCGGTGACTGGGACGTCGTGCAGTTCGTCGGACACGGCGGCCGGCACCACGGCTCGGACTGCCTGCTCTTCGAGGACGACGCCGGACGCACCGAGTACGTCGACGGCCGTCGGCTCGGCGCGCTGCTGCTCGCCGCCCCGCGGCTGAGGCTGTTCCTCTCCTGCGCCTGCGGCGGCGTGAACGGGTACGGGGGCGACCGCGCCGCACAGCACTTCCTCGGGGTGGCCGAGGCGGTGTTCCGCGCCGAGGTCCCCGCGGTCGTCACGATGCAGAGCCAGGTCACGGACGGGGAGGTGGCGGACTTCTCGTGGGCGTTCTACCAGGCGCTGACCGAAGGACAGCGTCTGGAGGCCGCCATGGCCAACGCCCGCCACCACCTGGCCACGGGCCCCGGACATCGCACGGCCTGGGCGGCCCCTGTCCTCTACAGCAACATCCGTGACGGCATGCTGTTCGACGAGCCTCCCGTGCCCAAGGACGACGAGCCGTACATCGACGACCCGCCCGCCCCGGCCCGGCTCCTCGTGGACCGGCTGCCCTGGTCGCCGTACCGGCGCTTCCCGGGCCGGGAGCGGGAACTGCGGCTCGTCGGCGACGCGCTGGACCGGCGGGAACGGCTCGTCCTGGTGCGCGGTCCGGCCGGCCACGGCAGCTCCAGCCTGATGATCGAGGCCGCCCGGCGCTACCTGGCGGACCCCGGCCGGTCCGCCGGGATCGGCGGGGCGGCCTGGGCCCGGCGGCGGACCTCGCCGCTGTCCGGGCCCTTTCCCAAACAGCAACAGCAGCGCATGGGCTGGTCCATGGACGACCTGTACCAGCAGATCGCCTCAGGACTGCGCGTGCACGGCCTGTTGCAAGCCACTGAGCAGGAACGGTGGCATCTGCTGCGCCGTGCCCTGAGCCAGCGGCGCTGCCTGCTGGTGATCGACGACATCGACGAGGTGCGCGGATCGACCCTCGCCGATCTTCTCGACAGGTTCCCCCCGCCCACCACCGTGCTGGCCACCAGCCACGCTCCGGAGGACGCCGGTCCGGAGCAGGGCTGCACCGTCCGGGTCGACGGCCTGGAGCCGGGCGACGCCTACGCCTTCGTACGGGACTGCGCGGCGGAACTCGGCCTGTCCCGGGGACGGGTGCCCGACGCGGAAGAGCTGCGGGAACTCCTGTGCGACGCGGTGACCGACACCTTTGCCCTGCGGCTGTTCGTCGGCGCTCTGGCGGACGGGGTGCCGGCTGGGTCGCTCGCCCTCTCGGAGGGCGGTTCCGGCGGGGCCCTGGCCGGACGGCTGATCGCGAGGTCCAGGCAGCGGCTGAGCGAGCCCGAGCGTACGGCGCTGGAACTGGTGGCCGTCTTCCCCGCCCCGCTGACCCTCTCCCAACTGGCCCTCACACTGAGCCAGGACGAGCAGAGCACCCGCCAGGCCCTGCGCCGGCTGGAGCGCCTCGGCCTGGTCACGGTCCGCCCGGGCGCCGAGACGGTGCACCTGACACAGCGCGTGCGCCAGCAGAGCCTGTGCGGCTACGGCCAGGCCAAGGCGCAGCAGCTGATCAGGCGCGCCGTACGTCACGCGCTGGACCTGGCGGAACACGGTACCCGGTGGCAGCGCGGTGAGTGGGACAGCTCCGACGACACCCTCGCCAACGAGGTCTGGGCGGTCGAGCAAGCTCATGAACTGCGCGACTGGCACGCCGTCCTGCGCTTCCGGTACGCGCTGTGGCACGTCCTGTACCGGCGTCAGCTGTACAGCGATGCCGTCGCGGTCGGCGACTGGGCCTACGACGCGGCGGACCGGCTCGACGATGCGCTGAACCAGGCGTGGTGTGCTGTCTACCCGATCGCCGCGGTGTATGCCGCGCAGGGCGCACTGGAACGGGCCCGTCTGTGGAGCGAACGGGCGTACGACAAGTTCGAACATCTCGATCACCGGCACGGCCGTGCGGTCGCCGAACGCGTCCTCGCGGAAGTGCTGCAGCAGATGAGGCTGCCCGACGACGCCGACGCGCACCGGCGCCGCGGTCTGGCGCTGGCCGTCGTCGACACTCCGCTCTCCGTCCGGGGCGACCTGGTCTCGGGGCTGGCCTCCACCGCCGAGGCACGCGGCGACCACGACGAGGCGGAAGGTCTGTACCGACAGGCGCTGAGCCTCTACCGGCAAGGAGGGTACAAGTGGGGCGAGGCCCTCGTGGAACACCGGCTGGGACGGCTGGCGCTCAGCGCGTCCGACGAGTCGTCGGCCCGGGCGCGGCTGCGGGCGAGTCTGGGTCTGTACGAGCGGATGGACGCCCCGGGCGAGCGGTCGCGGGTCCTGTGCTCGCTCGCCGAGACGGAGGAGGCCCGCGGTGACTTCGCGTGGGCCCACACGTATCTGCTCAGGGCCGTCGAACAGCTGGAGAGCCTGCCGGTCACGGACGGACTGACCGAGGCGCACGCCGCGCTGGCCCGGGTCAGGGCACGACAGGAAGTGCCGCTGTTCGACGGACTGCCCGGTCTCCCGTCCACGTACGAGGTGTGGGTGCGGTGCCCGGAGTGCCCCACCGAGCCGGCGATCCGCATCCTGCATCACTACGAGCCGTTGTTCCCCACCTGTGCCCGGCACGACCGGCGGTACGTGGAGACCGAACCGCCCCGGGCCGCCGCATGATGTGGCAGGGGCTGGCCGGAGTACTGACCGGCGGACTCAGCAGATTCCGGGTGGTGGGCCTCCTGCCCGCCGTGTTCTTCGTCTCGCTGGTGCTCGCTGTGTGGGCGCTGGGTGATCCGCCGTGCTGGAGCAGGCTCACGAGTGCGGTGGACGGTCTCGGCAGCAGGGACCTGGTCCTGCTCGCACTGGGGATCGCCTGCCTCGTGCTGCTGGCCAACGCCTTCCAACTGCCCCTGATCCGGTTGCTGGAGGGCTACTGGACCTACCACCCGTGCTGCCCCGCCGGACTGGCGACCGCGCTCGGCGCCCGTCACCGATGGCGGCTGCGACGGCTGCGCGAGCAGTCCGAGGGCGGGGCGCCCGGCGGGACGCGGCAGCACGTCCGCACCCGCAAGGAGGCCTGGCGGGCGGAACGTACGGCCCTGACGGAGAGCCGGCAGCGGTACGCGACCGAACGCCTGCTTCAGGAGTTCCTGGACCCGGCGCACATCCTGCCCACCAGGCTCGGCAACGCCTTGCACACCGCTGAGCAACTCCCCGCCCACCGGTACGGTCTTGACGCCGTCACCTTCTGGCCCGCCCTGTACAGCGTGATGGGTCCCCGTCTCAAGGAGGCGGTGGACGACCAGCGGGACCAGCTGGACTTCGCCGTGCGCGTCACGGCGGCGACGGCGTTGTCCGTTCCGGTCACGCTGGTGAGGTTCCTCTGCGCCGGCAGCCAGGGACTGCCCTGGCTCTGGGTGCCGGTCGCCCTGACGCTGGTGTCCCTGGGTGCCTACCGTACCGCTGTCTCCGCCGCCGTGATGTACGGCGTCCTGATCCGGACCGCCTTCGACCTGCACCGTTTCGATCTGCTCACGGCCCTGCACCTGCCGCTGCCCGACTCCTCGGCCGACGAACTGGAGGCCAACCGGGAACTCAGCCGCCGGATGAGCGCGGGACGGAGAGGACCACTGCGGTACGAACACCCGGCACCCGACTGGCGCCCGCCGTCGGCGCAACCGCCCGCGGCGGGTACCTGAGCGCTCGCTCCGGGCGGACGCGTGGCCGAAGGCCCCCGGTTCCCCGTTGCTCCGGACAGGCGCGCCTCGTCGTTCTACGCTGTTGCCGTGGAGCAGCGGCACGCCCCCGCGAGCCAACCCGACGACGCGCTCAGCGTCCTGGTCGTCGAGGACGACGCGGGGCTGGCCGGGTCACTGGTACGGGGCCTGTCGCGAGCCGGATACCGGGCGACCGGCGTGGGTACCGGACGCGGCGCGCTCCTGCACCGGCCGGTGCCCGACCTGGTCCTGCTCGACCTCGGCCTGCCGGACCTGGACGGTGTCGAGGTCTGCCGGTCACTGCGGCGGCGGCCGGACGTGGCGATCATCGTGGTGACCGCCCGCGGCGAGGAAGGTGACCGGGTCGTCGCCCTCGACGAAGGCGCCGACGACTACCTCGTCAAGCCCTTCGGGCTGGCGGAACTGCTGGCACGCGTCAGAGCGGTGATGCGCCGCGTCCGGCCCTGTGGACCCGGACCGCTGACGCACGGCCCGCTCGTCGTGGATCCGCGTACCCGGAAGGTGCTGGTGCGCGGGAACGACATCGCCCTGACACCGAAGGAGTTCGACATCCTCCAGTGCCTCGCCGTCGACCCGGGCCGGGTGGTCACCAGGCAGGAGATCCTGGAACGTGTCTGGGACGCCCACTGGTACGGCCCCACGAAGGTACTGGACGTCCACCTGGCGGCGCTGCGCCGCAAGCTGGGTGTGCCCGGGTTGGTCGAGACGGTGTACGGCCGCGGCTTCCGGCTCGGCGAAGCCGGTTGACACGCCGTGTCCCGGCGTATCGCGCTCAGCGTTCTCGCCCTGGTCGCCGCCCTGCTGGTGCTGGCGGTGGTGCCGTTGGGGCTGACGATGGCGGAGCGCGAGCAGACCTTGTTCCGGACGGAGGCGGCCTCTGTGACGAGGTCGATCGCCTCCGCTGCCGAGGAGCACCTGTCGGACGGCAGGTCGGACGCCTCTGCCCGGAGACTGATCGCGCGGGTCCGGGGGAGGGGCGGTTGTGCCTGCGTCTACGACGCCGCGGGCCGTCCCGTGATCGGGTCTCCCTGTCCCGAGCCGGTCGCGGACGGCACGTCGACGATGGTCGCCTCGGTGCTCGCCCACCGCGGACCCACGACGCACGAGGACGGGCGGTGGCTGGCCACGGCCGTACCGGTCGGCGAATCCGCGCAGCCCGTCGGGGTCGCTCTGTCGGTCCGGTCGGCCGATCCGCCGCACGACCGGATCCTGGCGATGTGGGGCCGGCTCGCCTCGATCGGTGCCGGCGGTCTCGTCGCGGCGTTGCTCGTCGCGACGGCCCTGGCCCGCTGGGTCGGCCGCCCGCTGCGGACCCTGGACGAGGCGGCGCGGCGGCTGGGCGAGGGAGCGCTGGACGCGAGGGCGCCGGCGCCGACGGGACCGGGGGAGGTGCGCCGCCTCGCGACGACGTTCAACACCATGGCCGCGCGCACCGAGGTACTGATCCACGGTCACCGAGCGGTGGTGGCCGATGTCTCGCACCAGCTGCGCACTCCCCTCGCGGCGCTCCGGCTGCGGCTCGACCTCCTCGCCGCGGACGCGGACGCGGTCGCCGCGGCGGACCTGACCGACGCCCAGGGCGAGATCGCCCGGCTGACCCGGCTGGTGGACGGACTGCTCGCGGTGGCGCGCGCCGAGCACGCGGTGCCGCGGCCGGTGAAGGTGCGGGTGGACCGGCTCGTCGCCGAACGCCGTGCCGCGTGGGCCCCCGTAGCCCGGGCCGGTGGCGTCCGGCTCACCGCCGACTGCAGCCCCGGCCTCACCGCCTTCCTGGGCGCGGACGACCTGGAGCAGGTACTCGACAACCTGATCGCCAACTCCCTCGACGCGGTACCGGAGCACGGCCGGGTCCTGATCACCGGCAGGCGCCGGGGCGAGGCCGTCGAACTGCGGGTCGTCGACCACGGCCCCGGTATGAGCCGGGCGGCACGGGACGCGGCGTTCCGCCGTTTCGGCCCCTCCGCGTCGACCGGCTCCGGCCTGGGTCTGGCCATCGTGCACCGACTGGTGACCGCCAACGGCGGCACGGCGGAGTTGCTGGACACCCCCGGTGGAGGACTGACGGCGGCCCTGTCGCTGCCCGTTCGGTCAGGCACCCGCGGGACCCGCACCGGCCCCGGCCTTCACGACTTCTGAAGAACCCCTGAACCGGTTCCCGACGTGCTCTCGCGCAGTCTGGTGAACGGACGCCCGACATCCATGGCCGGGGATGTCGAGCGTCGCACCAGCCAGGCACGCGCCCCCGGCCGAGGAGGAATCATGTTCCCCGCTCGACCCCCGGCCCCGGCGGCTGTCGGTTTTCTGCCGCTCGCCATCGGATACGCCCACACCTCACCTGCCACGTCCGAACCCTCCGTCGGGGACGCCACCCGTCCGTCGGCCCCCGCGTCCGTACCACCGGCGAGCCCGCCACCCGCCCCGGGCGTCGCCCCCGCCCTTCCGCAACCACCGCACACCACCACGGGGACGTCATGAATGTCATGAACCCCGCCGCCGCACGACCCACCGCGGTGTCTCTCCGCGGGCTCGGCACCACCGTCTTCGTCCTCGTCACCGACCCCGACGCGCGCGTGCCGACCGCGACCGCCGGAACGGAGCGGTGATCGTGAGCGCCGGGGGGCCGCGGCAGGGGCCGCCGGCCACGGCATCCGGTGCCGTGACCGGCGGTCCGGAGGGCAACGAGCGGCTGACGGCGTCGACAGGCACGGTGCTGCTGGTCCTGTTCGCCGTCCAGGGCGTCACTGTCCTCTTCCTGGATCAGTTGCTGACTGTGCACTTCTTCGTCGGGCTGTTGCTGACCGGCCCGGTCTGCCTCAAGATCGGCGCCACCGGCTACCGCGTCGTCCGCTACTACACGGGGGCGCCCGCATACCGCCGCAAGAGCCCGCCCGCACCGGTGCTGCGCGTCCTCGGGCCCTTGGTCGTGGCCACGAGTGCGGCTGTCCTCGCCACGGGGGTGACGCTGGCCATACTCGGACCCGCCGGCACGGCTCGGTCACCGGTGCTGTGGCTGCACAAGGCAGGCTTCGTGTGCTGGATCGCCGTGACGACGGTGCACGTCCTCGCCCATGTGTGGCGGCTGCCACGCCTCGTCGGTGCCGAGTTGCGCCGCCGTCCGGAGGGCAGGGGGCAGGCCGTCCCCGGGCGGGCCGGACGCTGGGCGGTGCTGGTCATGGCACTCGGCGCGGGGACCGCCGTGGCGCTCGCCGGCGTCCATCTGGTCTCGGCGTGGAACGGGTAGACGGCAGCGGTCGTACCGCCGGGCGGGTGCCGTGGCGCCGGATCGCACGGGTGCCGAAGGTGTCTCCGTTGTCGCTCGTCGGGTCGCCGTCGACCAGCGGGAGGCCGGCGTGGCTCGGTTCTCGCTCGGCCCTGCGAGCGGTCTTCCGAGGACCTGGCGCCGGACCGGATCGGTCCCGGCGCCGTCCCTTCCGCGGCGACGCGCGCCGGCACCGGACAAGAACCTCCCCCCGCGACCTCGTACGCCATGTGATCGCCGATGCGCCGGGCGATACGACCGTCGGCGCTCTCGCCACCGAGACGGGCGTCGCCGGCGCTTGGTCAGCCGGACCGTGGCCGCGTCCGTCGAGGACGGGCTGCCACGCCGGGCCGCGTCCCGGTCCGGCGGACCGAGAAGCGTTCCTGGACAGCACCGCCGGCCGGTGCGGGAGACAGCCGGCGGTGCACGCGTTCCCGCCTACGGGCTCCGCTTGGAGAAGAGGTTGCCCCGGGGCGCGCTCGGCCGCTCCGCCCGGAGCACCGCGGAGCGCCGCTCGTACTCCTCCTCGTCGATCTCACCACGGGCGAACCGTTCGGCGAGCAGTCGCTCGGGGGTGAGGTACGTCAGGTCGCGTCCCGCGGCACGGCGTGCGACCTGCGCGAGGAGCATCACGCCCGCGAACAGCAGGCAGAGGAAGAGGAGCGCGCCCAGTGACATGGCGAACCAGCCCCAGGCGCCGTACCCGTGTCCGTCTCCGTACATCATCACTCGTCCACTCCTCTCGTCTCGCCGTCGTCCGTCTCTCCGTTCCAGTCTCGTACGACCGCCGGTACGGCAGCGTGGGCCGACCGGCCCTTGGCGGACCGCCGTTGTGCCCTCGGCGGACGGCCGGGTTCCGTCGCACGCTCCAAGTGCCGGGAAGACGGCGAAGGGGGGGGCGGCCCCGATGATCAGGTGCCGGGTGGCCGTCGTGGCCACGGTCGCGGGCGCGGGCGCCTTGGCCGCCGACGCGTGCGCACGTGAAGGGGCCGCTCTGCCGCGGCTCACCGCCGAACTGGTCGACGGCCTCTTCGCCGTCCTGCCCCGGGGCGCGGTCCTCGCCGATCCCGTGACCACCACCGCCGCCGTGGGCGAGGAGCAACTACGCGCGTGCGTCGACCGGTTGCTACGGCATCCGGTCGTGGACGGCGTACTGGTGATCCTCACCCCCGAGGCGGAGCCCGCCGGCGACGAACGACTGATCCGTGCGCTCACCCGGGGCGGTCCCCGCAGGGGCAAACCGGTCGTCCTCGTACGGACGGGCCAGCGCCCGGCCCTGCGGCTGCTGTCCGCCGACCACGACACGACCGTTCCGTCGTACGCGGAAGTCCGCGCGGCGGCACGGTACCTGGTCCGTGCCGCCGGCCCCCACCGAGCGCACACCGTGGCCCCCTGCGCACCCGCGCTCCACGCTCCGCTCACGCGGCGGCGCGCGCAGCGGCCCGGTCCGTTCCGTGCTCCGCCGCCGGGCGGAGAAGGCCCCACAGGAGGTGTCCCGATGTCCCTGACGAGCGAACGGGTCGGCCGAGCCGCGTGCCACGTCGTGCGAGCCGCTGTCCTCGCCCCCTCACCGCACAACACCCAGCCCTGGGCCTTCGCGGTGGACCCGCACGACCGGGAGGTGGAGATCCACGCGGACCACGGGCGGTGGTTGCGGCTGACCGACCCGGGCGGCAGGGAGATGGTCATCGCCTGCGGTGCGGCGCTGCTCAACACCCGGCTCGCCGTGCGAAGTCTCGGCTTCCGCCCCGTCGTCGACATCCTGCCGGACGTGACGGACGCCGCTCTCCTGGCCCGGGTGGCGTTCGGCGCCCACGCGCCGGCCACCCCCGCCGAACTGCTCCTGGCCGCTGCGATGCCCCGCCGGCACACGCACCGCGGACCCTTCGGCCCCGTACCGGTGGCGAAGGAACTGCTCGGTGACCTCTACGAGCAGGCTCATACCGAGGGCGTCGCGCTCCAGGTCGTGGACGACGCCAAGCAGCTGGAGCTGCTCGCGGAGCGGGTCCGCGAGGCCGAACAGCACAACCGTGCCGACCCCCGACGCGCCGCCGAACTGGCACGGTGCGTCGGACGGCACGGCGTGCCCGTCGCAGCCTGCGCCCCGCATCCGGACCGCACCCTGCTGCCCGGCCGTGACTACCTCGCCCCCGCCCTCCGGCGCGACGACCGGGTCCACTCGCGCGGGAGGGAGGCAGGCACGGGCACCGTCGTGCTGCTCTCCACCGTGCGGGACGGACCGGCGGACCGCCTGCGGTCGGGACAGGCGCTGCAGCGCGTCCTGCTGTACGCGGCGGCGCACGGTGTGACGGCCGCCTTCCACACCCAGCCGCTGGAGGTGCCAGGGCTCCGGGCCGAGCTACGGGCGAGGCTCACGGCCGGCTGGTTCCCCCAGGTACTGCTGCGGCTCGGCCGGGCGCCGGCGACGTTCGTCGCGCCGCGGCGTCCGCTGTCCGAGGTGTTCGCGCACACCTCCTCCCCCAGCTGGAGGTGACGGCCACCGTGGAAAGGAAGCGTGTCCGACGAGGCCGCCCGGAGGCCGGTGTGGGCCGGACGGCCCTTGCCCGGCGGTCCGCCACGGCGGGACGCTGGTACCGGACTAAGGATGCCCGAAGGCGCCCGCCGCACGGCCGGTTCTTCCGGAGCCCACGGTTCCGCCGCCACCGGCCGTCCGCGTGGCCACACCCGCCAAGGACGAGGAGGCGACGGTCATGATCCCCAGCCCGGTCGTGGTCGGCCTGGACGGTTCACGCGAGAGCCTCGCCGCGGCCCACTGGGCGGCGAGGGAGGCACTGCGCCGGGACGCGCCGCTCCGGCTGGTCCATGCCTTCGAGGGCCTGCCCGAGAGCGGAACCGAAGGAAACCTGCCCGAGCTGCGGGCGCCGCGGTACTTCGCGCGCCGGGTGCTGCGCACCGCGGTCGAGGAGCTGAACGAACAGTATCCGCGGCTGTACCTAGCGGCGGAACAGGTGGCCAGGCAGCCCGGTCCCGCCCTGCTGGCCGAGGCCGACCACGCCGAGCTGCTGGTGCTCGGCAGCCAGGGGTTCGGGCCGGTGGGAGGCTTCCTCTCCGGCTCGGTCGCGATGGCCGTGGCCGCGCACGCCGGACGTCCGGTCGTCATGGTCCGCGCGGGGTTCACGGAGAAGTCCGACCATCTGCCGGCGAAAGGGCGCGGACCGTCGGCGGACCCACCCTGGCGTGACGTCGCGGTCGCCCTGGACATGGATGGGCCGGGCGAGGACGTCCTGCGCTTCGCGTTCCGGTCGGCCGAGCTGCGGCACGCTCCGCTGCGCGTCGTGCACGCCTGGCACGTGCCGCTCGCACGCGGGGTGGTGGACGCCGGCGAACGGGCACAGGTCAAGGCCACGGTCGACAGGGAGGTGGAGGAGCTGCTGTCGCCCTGGCGCCGGAAGTTCCCCGGTGTCCCCGTCACGACCGTTCTGCACGAGGGACGCGCTGGGCACGTCCTGGTACGGGCGGCGGAGGGAGCGGGGCTGCTGGTCGTCGGCCGGCGAGGCAGGCGCGCGGCACCTGGTCGTCCGCACACCGGGCCGGTCGCCCACGCCCTGATCCACCATGTCGGCTGCCCGGTCGCGCTGGTCCCGCACGACTGACCGGAGCCCGTCCTCCGCGCCGGAGGGCGGAGCGGGGGCCCGAGGCCGGGCGGTCTCCGGGCCCCCACCGGCGGAAGCGGGGCGCGGGGTTGGACGCGGGTGTCCCCCTCTGACAGCGGCAGGCTCATGCCGGGAAGCGACGACGTCCGCCGGGTCGTCGTCGGCACCGGCATCCGCTCCCGATCGCGCCCGCCGGGACACCGTCGGCACCCGCATCCGGTCCATCAGGGCCGACCGGCCCCCGGGCCGCTCCCGGACGGCCCCTCTGCCCGTCCCGCGCACGGCGGGACGCTGGAACCGCCGAGAGGAGAAGTCCGATGACGGACGACCCGCGCAGCCCCGCGATCCACGCCCTGCTCACGGACGGCACCACCGTCCGCGTCCGCGCCGTGGTGCCCGACGACCACGACCAACTACAGGGTCTCTACGAGGAGATGTCGCCGGAGAACCTGCGCATGCGGTTCTTCGCGGTCAGCCGACGCTCCGCCGCCGTCGCCGCGGACCACGCCTGCATGACGGCACGGCCGGGGCACCGGGCCCTGGTGGCCGAACGGCAGGGACAGATCATCGGCCTCGCCGAGTACCAGCGGGGGAGCGAGCCGGACACGGCCGAACTCGCCCTCGCGGTCGCGGACGGGCTGCACCACCGGGGGGTGGGCACCCTGCTCGTCGAGCACCTGGCGTCGACGGCCCGCGCCGACGGCATCACGGTCTTCACGGCGGACGCGCTCAGCGAGAACCGGGAGGTCATGCGCCTCTTCACCGACCTGGGGCTGCGGATCAGCCGCCGGGCCGACGGCCCCGAGACCCGCTGCGTCATCGCGCTCGACCCGGACGACTCCTACCTGGCGGCGGTGGAGGACCGGGGCCGGACCGCCGACGTGGCGAGCATGGAGCCGCTGCTGCGGCCCAGGACGGTCGCCGTCGTCGGCGCCGGGCGCCACCCCGGTTCCGTCGGCCGTGCCCTCCTGCACCACTTGAGCACCGGGGGCTTCACCGGCCGCCTGCTGGCGGTCAACCCGCACGTCACCGCCCTCCTCGGAGTACCGTCGTACCCCGCCGTCGGCGCGCTGCCAGTCCTTCCCGACCTGGTCGTCGTCGCCACACCCGCCACCGCCGTACCGACCGTGGCGGAGGAGTGCGGCAAAGCGGGCGTCCGCGCCCTGGTGGTGGTCACCGCGGGCCTCGATGCCCGTCAGGCAGCGGCTCTGCTGGCCACCTGCCGCACCTACGGCATGCGCCTGGTGGGCCCCAACTGCCTCGGCGTCGCCCACACCGACCCCGCCGTCCGGCTCGACGCCACCTTCGCGGCGATCCATCCGCGGCCAGGAACCGCCGGGGTCGCCGCGCAGTCGGGCGGTGTGGGCATCGCCCTGCTGGAGGGAGTGTCCCGGCTGGGCATCGGGGTCTCCTCCTTCGCCTCGCTCGGTGACAAGTACGACGTGAGCGGCAACGACATGCTCCAGTGGTGGGAGAGCGACGGGGTGACCGACCTCGCGCTGCTGCACCTGGAGTCCTTCGGCAACCCACGGGCCTTCTCCCGCACCGCCCGGCGGATCACCCGCCGGATGCCGGTCCTGACCGTCGACGCCGGCCGCACCGACGCCGGCCGGCAGGCCGCCGCCTCGCACACCGCGGCCGCCGCGACCCGCACGATGACCCGCCAGGCCCTGTTCACCCAGGCCGGCGTCACCGCGGCCCGCTCCATCGGTGAACTCCTCGAAACCGCCGCGCTGTTCCACGCCCAGCCGCTGCCCGCAGGCACCCGGGTCGCCGTCGTCACCAACGCGGGCGGTGCCGGCGTGCTCACCGCGGACGCCTGCGCCGAGGCGGGGCTCGTCCTGCCCGCGCCCACCGCCGAACTGGTCGACGACCTGCTGGCCGTGCTGCCGGACGGGGCCTCGGTACGCAACCCCGTGGACGCCACCGCCGCCGTGACAGAGGACGAACTCCGGGCCTGCGTCGACCGCCTCACCGCCCACCGCGGCGTCGACGCCGTCGTGGTCGCCCTGGTCCCCACCGCCGTCGCCGCCGCGACCGGCGACGACCTGGCCCGCGCCGTCACCCGGGGGCCCGCCCGCCGGGAGCGGCCCGTTCTTCTCGTACGGCTGGAACAGGAGCCGCCGGTCCGCCTGCTGCCGGCCGGCGACGGGGGCAGTGTCCCGTCCTACGCCGAACCGCAGGCGGCGGCACGCGCCCTTGCCCACGCCGCCCGCAGGGCCGCCTGGCTGGCCCGGCCCGCCGGCACCACCCGGGCCCCCGACGGCACCAACGGCGGGCGGGCCCACGAGGTGGCCGACGCCTGGCTCGCCGCGCACCCGGACGGAGGCTGGCTCGACCCGCGCACCTGCGCCGAACTCCTGACGTGCTACGGCGTCCCGCAGTCGCCGTGGGCCTGGGCGGACACCGAGGACGACGCCGTACGGGCGGCCGACCGGCTGCGCGGTGCCGACGGCAGGGTCGTCATGAAGGCGTACTGGCCCGGACTGGTCCACAAGAGCACCCAGCACGCCGTCCACCTCGACCTCGACGGCGAGGCGCAGGTCCGCGGCGCCTTCCGGGACCTGGAGACCCGGTTCTCGGGGCTGATGACCGGAGTCGTCGTGCAGCCGCTCGCCGCACGCGGCACCGAGCTGTTCGCGGGGGTCACCCAGGACGAGGTGTTCGGACCGCTCGTCGTGTTCGGGCTCGGCGGCACGGCCACCGAGGTCCTCGCCGACCACGCGGCCCGCCTCGCCCCGCTCACCGACCTGGACGTGCACGACCTGATCACCGCACCGCGCTGCGCGCCCCTGCTGTTCGGGGCGGCCGGCGCCGGACCGGTCGACCTCGACGGCCTGGAGCAGCTGCTCCACCGGCTGTCGCGGATGGCCCAGGACCTGCCGCAGCTCGCCGAGGCCGACTTCAACCCGGTCCTCGCGACCCCCGGCGGCGTCACGGTCCTCGACGCCCGCGTACGCCTGATGCCACGCCGGCCGCGCGACCCCTACCTGCGCCGGCTGCGCTGAGGAGGTGGGGACATGAGGCACGACAAGGTCGGCTCCGTGATGACCCGTGACGTCGTCAGGGCCGGAGCCACCACCCCGTTCAAGGAGGTCGTACGCCTGCTCTCCGAGCACCGCGTCAGCGGCCTGCCCGTCGTCGACGACGAACGTGTCGTCGGCGTCCTTTCCGAGACGGACCTGATGATGCACCAGGCCCGCTCACCCGTGCCGTACGAACCGGCCCGGCACGCCCGCCTCGCCGCGCTGACGCCCGGCGTCCGACGGCAGGCGGCGAAGGCCGGGGCCCGTACCGCCGGGCAGCTGATGACCGCGCCGCCCGTCACCGCGCACGCCGACGACACCGTCGTCGCGGCGGCCCGCCTGATGGCCCAGCGGCGAGTGGAACGCCTGCCCGTGCTGGACGAGGAAGGACGACTGGTCGGCATCGTCACCCGCGGCGACCTGCTCACGGTCTTCCTCCGCTCCGACGAGGAGATCCACCGGACGGTGGTCGAGCAGGTACTGGGCAAGGCCCTGTGGCTGACGCCTCGCACCATCGGTGTCTCGGTCAGCGACGGCGTCGTAACCCTCGACGGCCGCATGGAACGCGAGAGCGACACCGAGATCGCTGTCTCCATGACCCGGCGGCTCGACGGCGTCGTCGACGTGGTCGACCGGCTCACCCACCGCCTGGACGACTCCCGGCTCCGGCCGGACGCCGCTGCGCCCTCGTGGAGGACGATCGCCCCGAGGCAGCGCAGGCACCGGTGAGTACGGAGCCGCCGCCCACCCGGCGGCGTCCTCGACCATCCAGGCCGGCCTGACGGGACCGTCCAGGTCGGACGGACGGGTGGACAGGACCGTCCCGGTCAGCCGGACCGGGACGCGCCGTGTCGAACCGCGTCGTGGCCGCCGACGGTCCACGAGGGTGCCGTCGCGCCCGGAGCGGGAGCGGGGACGATCGCGCGCCGCAGGCATTCCCGGGTCACCGGGACGAGGCCGGGTGACTCCGCGGCGCAGCCCGCCCTGCGGCCCAGCGCGAGCAGTAGGGCACCACGGACGTGCCGGAGCAGGATGCGTACGGGCGGGCCCTCCACCAGAACGGCCCGCACGCCGGTCGCACCTCGCGGTCCGAACGCCGCCCGTACCGTCGAGGCCAGTACCGCGGCTGCTCCTTCGCCCAGCGCAAGGCTGCCACGGACGCCTCGGACCCGTCGGCCCCCACCACTGTCCCGTCAGTGCCGCAGTCGGTCATGCCGCCTCCACGGTCGTCGACTCTTCGACCGTGGACCCCGGCGGGCGAGGCGGGCGTGAGCCGACTGTGTCAGCCATCAGGACGAAGCCCGGCGCCGTGCCCTCGGCCGATGTCTGACCGGGGCCTTCCGGGCATGCCGAGGGACCGGTCGGCCCACTCGCGGCGGGCCTGGGAGCGAGACGCTGGAAGGGAGGAAACGGGAAGGAGACAGGAGATGAGCAGTGTGATCGAGCGGCTGACCGGTCGGCCGGCCCTCCTGGACCTGTTCGGCTGGGTGGAGAGCGGACTTCCCATGGCGCACGTCGCCCCGGGAACGCACGGTATCCGCATCGAGGAAGAGCTGAAGGACGGAACGTACCTGCTGCGAGCCGAGCTTCCGGGTATCGACCCCGAGAAGAACGTCGAGATCTCCCTCACCGAGGACGTTCTCGTGCTGCGGGCCGAGCGGGCCACGGAGACGACGGACAAGCACCACACGGAGTTCCGCTACGGCACCTTCACCCGCTCCGTCCGGCTGCCGGCCGGCGCCAGGAGCGAGGAGGCGACGGCGGAGTACAAGGACGGTGTGCTGACGATCGCGGTCCCGGTGCCGGAGGAGAAGAAGGACACCAGGACCATCCCCGTGCGGCACGTCTAGGCGCCGTCGCGCGCCGAGCCGCACCGCGTGTGCGTGGCCGGTCACCCCGGCCACGCACACGCGTCACCGTGCCGTGCCGGCCCTCTGGCGGACGGTGTCGAGGGGCCACGGTGGACCGGTGCTCCCTCGCAGCGCCGCGGACAGGGCCGACGGCACGACGCCTGCGTCCGGCGGAGTCCGCGGAGTCCGCTACTTCCGCGGACCGCCGCGCCACGGGGGCGGCGGGGCCGTACGACGGGTGGTGTCGCCGCGGTGGGCGACGCGCTCGGTGCCGGCACGCAGCCGGTCGTGGAGCCGGTCGGCGAGTTCCCGGCCGCTCGCCTCACGGGCGTGGACGACGACGAGATCGCTGCCCACCCGGATGTCGGTCCGGCCGGACCAGGGCAGTTCTACATGGTGGGCCGCTGCCCGCCGGACGCGGACCTCACCGCTGACGGGCGGCAGTCCGGGCCGGTCCAGGGCGGCGGCGACCTTCTCGCGGAGGTAGGTGAGGTCGTCCTCGTCCACCACGCCGTCGACGCGGACCCGCACGCCGACGGTGGTCCCACGGAAGTCTGTTCCCTCGGCAGTCATGTGCTCCACTCCCTGTACTTCCCGTACTCCCTGTAGTCCCCGTACGCCGTGCTCGCCGCCGTACTCGTCTGTGCGGCACCCCAAGACTGCGACGCTTCCCGGCCCTGCCCCAGGGGCGGCCGGCCCCGAGAAAGGGGACGCCCGGCCCCGTACTCCGGGACCGGGCGCCCCGCGCCGCCTCACCCGCCGTTCACTCACCTGCTGTCGCTGCTCTCGACGTCCTCCAGAGCGGCCCGGCCGGCCTCCAGCCGTGCCACCGGTACGCGGAACGGCGAGCAGGAGACGTAGTCCAGTCCGGCGGTGTGGAAGAAGTGCACCGAGTCGGGGTCGCCACCGTGCTCACCGCACACGCCGATCTTCAGGTCCGGACGGGCGGCACGGCCCTCGGCGACGGCGATGCCCACCAGCCGGCCGACCCCTTCACGGTCCAGGGTCTCGAACGGGGAGGTGGGGAAGACGCCCTTGTCGAGGTAGGCGGAGAAGAACTCCGCCTCGACGTCGTCGCGGGAGAAACCCCAGGTGGTCTGGGTCAGGTCGTTGGTGCCGAAGGAGAAGAACGCGGCCTCCTCGGCGATCCGGCCCGCCGTCAGCGCCGCCCGGGGCAGCTCGATCATGGTGCCGACGGGACAGTCCACGGTGACCCCGCGCTCCCGCGACACGTCGGCCAGCACGCGCCGCACCTCGTCGGTCACGAGGCGCAGTTCGCGGACGTCGCCGACGAGCGGGACCATGATCTCCGCCTCGGGGGCGCCACCGGCGCGGAGGCGCTCGGCGACGGCCTCGCCGATCGCCCGGACCTGCATGGCGACCAGGCCGGGCACCACGAGCCCCAGGCGTACGCCGCGCAGCCCGAGCATCGGGTTCTCCTCGTGCATCCGGTCCACGGCGCCCAGCACCTCGACGTCGTGCGCGTCGGGTTCCTCGCCGCGCGCCCGGGCGGTCGCGATCCGTACCGTCAACTCGGTGCGGTCGGGCAGGAACTCGTGCAGCGGCGGGTCCAGCAGCCGGATCGTGACCGGCAGCCCGTCCATCGCCTCCAGGATGCCGGTGAAGTCCCGCCGCTGGAGGGGCAGCAGCTCGGCCAGCGCCTGCTCCCGTCCGGTGTCGGACTCCGCCAGGATCATCCGCTCGATCAGTGCGCGCCGCTCGCCCAGGAACATGTGCTCGGTGCGGCACAGCCCGATGCCCCGCGCACCGAACCGACGGGCCCGCGCGGCGTCCTGCGGGGTGTCGGCGTTGGCCCGCACCTCCAGGCGCCGCACGGCGTCGGCGCGGGCCAACGCACGGGCCACCGCGTCGACCACGCCCTCGTCCTGCCCGGTGCCGCTGCCGGTTTCCAGACAACGGATGACCTCCGAGTCCACCAGCGGCACCGCTCCCGCGTACACCGCTCCGGCGGAGCCGTCCACCGAGACCACGGTGCCCTCCTCGATCACGGTGCCGTCCGCGGCGGTGAAACGCCGCCCGTCGGTGTCCACGGCGAGTTCCTCGGCGCCGCACACGCATACCTTGCCCATGCCGCGCGCGACGACGGCCGCGTGGCTGGTCTTGCCACCCCGGCCGGTCAGCACGGCCTGGGCGGCGATCATGCCGGGCAGGTCGTCGGGCGTGGTCTCGTGGCGGACGAGGACGACCCTCTCGCCGGCCGCCGCACGCCGTACGGCCTGGACGGAGTCGAAGACCACCGCGCCGACCGCCGCGCCGGGCGAGGCCGGAACGCCACGGGCGAGCGCGGTGGTCGCTGCCGAGGTGTCGAACCGCGGGAACATCAGCCGGGCCAGACCCTCGCCGCTCACCCGGGCCAGTGCCTCGTCCGCGGTGATGAGCCCCTCGTCGGCCAGTGCGGCGGCGAGGACGAACGCGGCCTCGGCGGTGCGCTTGCCGACCCGGGTCTGGAGCATCCACAGGGTGCCGCGTTCGACGGTGAACTCGATGTCGCACAGGTCGCGGTAGTGCCGCTCCAGGGTGTCCATGTGGGTACGCAGCCGGTCGTACGAGACGGCGTCCAGGCGTTCCAGTTCGGCCAGGGAGACGGTGTTGCGGATGCCGGCGACGACGTCCTCGCCCTGGGCGTCGGGCAGGTAGTCGCCGTACAGGCCCCGGCGGCCGGTGGCCGGGTCGCGGGTGAAGGCGACGCCGCTGCCGGAGTCGTTCCCGAGGTTGCCGAAGACCATGCGCTGCACGTTGACAGCGGTGCCCAGGTCGTCCGCGATGTGCTCACGGCGGCGGTAGAGGCGGGCGCGTTCGCCGTTCCAGGACGCGAAGACGGCCAGGACCGCGCGGCGCAGCTGCTCGGCGGGGGACTGCGGGAAGTCCTCCCCGGTCTCCAGGTGGATCAGGTTCTTGTACGTCCCGACCAGCTCGGCCAGGTCGGACGCCGCGAGGCGCGTGTCGTCCTCGACGCCCCGCAACTCCTTCAACAGGGCGAGCGACCGTTCGAACCGGGAGGCGTCGACGCCCATGACCGTACTGCCGAACATCTGGACGAGGCGGCGGTAGGAGTCCCAGGCGAAGCGTTCGCTGCCGGAGACCTTGGCCAGGCCGAAGACGGAGTCGTCGTTGAGGCCGATGTCGAGGATCGTCTCCATCATGCCGGGCATGGAGAAGCGGGCACCCGAGCGGACGGACAGCAGCAGCGGATCGTCCGGCTGCCCCAGCACCCGGCCCGCGGCCTCCTCGAGAACCGACAGGTGCGCCGAGATCTCCTCCCACAGTCCCGCGGGTTCGCGGCCCGCGGTCAGGAAGGCGCGGCAGGCTTCCGTGGTGATGGTGAATCCCGGTGGGACGGGCAGCCCGAGCCGGGTCATCTCGGCCAGGTTCGAGCCCTTGCCGCCGAGGAGACCGGCCAGGTCACGGCCGCCCTCGGTGAAGTCGTACACGTAACGGACCATGACGCCGCTCTCCTCCGGGGTGGGGGCGTGACCCTTCCAGCATCGGACGACGGCGCGACCCGCGCGAGGTGCCGGCCGTCCCGCCCGAGGGGCCGGTCGGCCCGGATCCGCGCCCGGCGCCCCGGGGGACCATCGGTGGTCCGTCGGGGCCGTACGGCCCGTGGACCACCGGCACGGCAGGGCCGAGGCTCGAAGCCATCGGAACGCGACGACCAGGGAGGCACACGTCATGCCGCACGACATCGTGGTGGGGATCGACGGATCTGCCGAGGGACTCGCCGCCGCGCACTGGGCGGCCCGGGAGGCCCAGCGGCGGGGGACCGGTCTCACCGTGGTCCACGTCTGGTACCGGCACCCCCGCCCCGCGCCGTACGTCCCCCTGGACAGCAACGAGCACGACTGGGCCGAGCAGCTCCTGCGTGAGGCCGTACGTGGCGTCCGTGCCGCCCGTCCGGATCTCCGGATCACCGAACGCCTCGTCTGCGGGGCCACGGTGGCCTCCCTGCTCGCCGCGTCGGCCGACGCCGGCCTGCTGGTCCTCGGTTCCCGTGGCCTCGGGGCCCTGGGCGGTTTCCTCACGGGGTCGGTGTCCCAGCGCGTCGTCGGCCGGTCCACCCGCCCGGTCGTCCTGGTCCGCGCGGGACGTTCCGCAGCCGGGGAGCACCTGCCGGCCACCGACGGCGTCGCCCCGGAGGAGGTGCCGGGCACTCCGTATCGCGAGGTGGTCCTGGGTCTGCGGACGGACCGTCCCTGTGACGAACTGATCGGCTTCGCCTTCGACGCCGCCTGCCGGCGCGGCACCGGCCTGCGTGTGGTCCACGCCTTCCGGTCGCCGTCCCGGCCGGCTCCCGTGCCCTCCGTGCCCCTGGTGTCCGCGGCCCCGGAGAGCCCGCCACCGGTCCCGACGCCGCAGGCACAGGCGCTGGCGGACGAGGAGCGCACCGTGACGGCGGTACTGCGTCCCTGGCGGGAGAAGTACCCGGCAGTCCCCGTGACCGAGACCGTCACCGAGGGCCGCGCCACGACCGTCGTGGTGCGGGCCGCCCGGGACGCCGGCCTCCTGGTGCTGGGCCGCCACGGCATCGGCCACCAGGCCGGTGCGCACACGGGTCCGGTCACGCACGCCGCCCTGCACCACGCCGGATGCGCCGTCGCCGTGGTCCCGCACGACTGACACCACGGCAGCGGGCCGTGGGCCGACGGTCCCGGCCGACCGGGGCCGCCCGGCAGCCGCCCGGCGCCCCGTCCGGCACTCCTCGCCACCGGCCCGCGCGACCAGCATCGAGAGTGAGAAGACCGTACGACGAGAGGACCTGTGATGACCGCGACGGTGACAGCCGGATCCCGGACCACCGACGCCTGGCGGCGGTTCACCGGGCACGGCTGGCGCGAGCGCGTCGACGTGCGTGACTTCATCCAGGCCAACTACACGCCCTATGAGGGCGACGCGTCCTTCCTGACCGGTCCGACGGACCGCACCCGCGCGGTGTGGGCGAAGGTCAGCGCGCTGTTCCCCGAGGAGCGGCGCCGGGGCGTCCTCGACGTCGACACCGCCACCCCCTCCACCATCACCTCGCACGCCCCCGGCTTCATCGACCGCGACCGTGAGCTGATCGTCGGCCTGCAGACCGACGCCCCGCTGAAGCGGGCGATCATGCCGGGCGGCGGTCTGCGGATGGTGGAGAACGGCCTGAAGGCGTACGGCCGCACCCCCGACCCTTTCGTGACCCGGGTCTTCGGCACCTACCGCAAGACCCACAACGCCGGTGTCTTCGACGCCTACACGCCCGCGATGCGCGCCGCCCGCAGGGCCGGCATCATCACCGGTCTGCCCGATGCCTACGGCCGCGGTCGGATCATCGGCGACTACCGGCGCGTCGCCCTCTACGGCACCGACCGCCTGATCGAGGCCAAGCGCGCCGAACGCGCCCGCCTCGACGCCCGGCCGTCCACCGCCGACGTCATCCGCGACCGCGAGGAACTCGCCGAGCAGATCAAGGCGCTGGGCGAGCTGACCGAGATGGCCGCGTCCTACGGCTGCGACGTCACCCGGCCCGCGGCCACTGCGCACGAGGCCGTCCAGTGGCTCTACCTCGGCTTCCTCGCCGCGGTGAAGGAGCAGAACGGCGCGGCCATGTCCCTGGGCCGTACCTCCACCTTCCTGGACGTCTACCTCCAGCGTGACCTCGACGAGGGCGTCATCGACGAGAGCCGCGCCCAGGAGCTGATCGACGACTTCGTCATCAAGCTGCGCATCGTGCGCTTCCTGCGCACCCCCGAGTACGACGCGCTGTTCTCCGGCGACCCGACCTGGGTGACGGAGTCCATCGGCGGCATCGGCACGGACGGCCGCACCCTGGTCACCCGTACCTCCTTCCGCTTCCTTCAGACCCTCTACAACCTCGGCCCGGCCCCGGAACCGAACCTCACCGTGCTGTGGTCGCCCCGACTGCCCGCCGGCTTCAAGAGGTTCTGCGCGCAGGTGTCCATCGACACCAGTGCCGTGCAGTACGAGTCCGACGACCTGATGCGCCCGCGCACCGGCGACGACACCGCGATCGCCTGCTGTGTCTCCGCGATGGCGGTCGGCAGGCAGATGCAGTTCTTCGGCGCCCGCGTCAACCTCGCCAAGGCGCTGCTCTACGCCGTCAACGGCGGCCGGGACGAGATGACCGGCGACCAGATCAGCCCCGCCGTGCCCCCGCTGACCGGCGAGTACCTGGACTACGACGAACTGTCCGCCGCCTACGACCGCGTCCTGGACTGGCTGGCCCAGACCTACGTCGACGCGCTCAACGTCATCCACTACATGCACGACAAGTACGCCTACGAGCGTATCGAGATGGCCCTGCACGACCATCCCGTGCACCGCTTCATGGCCTGCGGCATCGCCGGGCTGTCGGTGGCCGTGGACAGCCTCTCCGCCGTCAAGCACGCCCGGGTCAAGGTCATCCGCGACGCGACGGGGCTCGCCGTCGACTTCCGCACCGAAGGTGACTTCCCCGCGTACGGCAACAACGACGACCGCGCCGACGCCCTCGCCGTCGGCCTCGTGGAGTCCTTCATGGCCAAGGTGCGCGAGCACCCCGCCTACCGCGACGCCGAGCACACCCAGTCCGTGCTGACCATCACCTCCAACGTCGTCTACGGCAAGCACACCGGCAACACCCCCGACGGCCGCCGCGCCGGAGCGCCCTTCGCCCCGGGCGCCAACCCGATGAACGGCCGCGACCAGCACGGCGTGGCCGCCTCCGCCCTCTCGGTGGCCAAACTGCCCTACGACGCGGCCCGCGACGGCATCTCCCTGACCACCACCGTCACCCCGGAGGGACTGGGTCACGTCCCCGCCGAGCGGGCCGGACACCTGGTCGGCATCCTCGACGCCTACATGGCCTCGGGCGGCTTCCACATGAACGTCAACGTGCTGGACCGCGCCGTACTGGAGGACGCCATGGAACACCCGGAGAAGTACCCCGAGCTGACCATCCGCGTCTCCGGCTACGCGGTGAACTTCGTCCGTCTGACCCGCGAGCAGCAACTCGACGTGATCGGCCGCACCTTCCACGGATCGCTGTGAGCACCGTGGCCACGATCACGGTCACCGGCCGGATCCACTCCTGGGACCTGTCCACCGGTGTGGACGGTCCCGGGACCCGGTTCGTCCTCTTCACCAGCGGCTGCCCGCTGCGCTGCCTGTACTGCGCCAACCCCGACACCTGGCACATGCGAGACGGTCGGGAGGCCACTGTCGACGAGGTGATGGCGGAGATCGACAAGTACCGGGACTTCCTCGTCACGGCCGGCGGGGGCGTGACCCTCACCGGCGGCGAACCCCTGCTCCAGCCGGCCTTCACCGCGGCGGTCCTGCGCCGCTGCAAGGAGGCCGGCCTGCACACGGCCCTCGACACCTCCGGCTTCCTGGGCGCCCGCGCCGACGACGGACTCCTCGCCGACACCGACCTGGTCCTCCTCGATGTCAAGTTCTTCGACGTCACGGGCTATCGGAAACTGACCGGCGGGGCGCTCGCCCCCACCCTGAACCTTGCCACCCGCCTCGACCGGCTCGGCAAGCGCGTGTGGATCAGGTACGTGCTCGTCCCCGGCTGGACCGACGACGAGGACGCCGTCGACGGACTCGCCGGATTCCTCTCCGGTCTCGCCTGCGTGGAGCGGGTCGACATCCTGCCGTTCCACAAGCTCGGCGCCGCCAAGTACGAGGCCCTCGGTCTCCCGTTCCCGCTGCGTGACGTCCCGGTTCCCGACGCGGCGCTGGTGCGGCGGGTGCGCGGCCGGTTCCGCGAGCGCGGCCTCACGGCCCTCTGACGCGACGGAGACCGGGGCCGACCGGCCCCGAACCCCGGGTCGTCCCGAGAAGAGACAACTCCGATCCGCCCAGGGGTCGAAGGTCCCCAGGGTCCGCCCCCGCCCGGCCCCTCCTCGGACGGTTCCCCGTGCGCAAGGCTGACAGCGGTCCCGGAACACCGCCGGGAACCGCCCGGCACAAGGTGAGGACGGAAGACATGACCGTACGCGTGGGCATCAACGGCTTCGGCCGCATCGGCCGGAACTACCTGCGGTGCGTCCTGGAGCGGACCGCGGGCAGCGGTGCGGCGCTGGAGGTGGTGGCCGTCAACGACGTCACCTCCCCGGCGGCCCTGGCGCACCTGCTCTCCTACGACTCGACATACGGCCGGCTGAACCGCCCCGTCGAGCACGACGACACCTCGCTGACCGTGGACGGGCACCGGATCGCGGTGACCGCCGAGCGCGACCCGGCCGCGCTGGACTGGGCCGGGCTCGGCGTGGACGTGGTGATCGAGTCCACCGGCCGCTTCCGCACCCGGGAACAGGCCGGCGCGCACCTGGCGGCCGGCGCGCGCAAGGTGCTGCTGTCCGTGCCGGGCAAGGACGTCGACGCCACGATCGTCATGGGCGTCAACGAGAGCACGTACGACCCCGGGCGCCACCACGTCATCTCCAACGCCTCCTGCACCACCAACTGCGTGGCCCCCATGGTGAAGGTCCTCGACGACCACTTCGGTGTCGTGAAGGGACTGATGACCACGATCCACGGCTACACCAACGACCAGGTGGTCCTGGACGGCCCGCACAAGGACCCGCGCCGGGGCCGCTCCGCGGCGGTCAACATCATCCCCACCACCACCGGCGCCGCCCGCGCCGTCGGCCTGGTCCTGCCCGGACTGGCGGGCACGCTGGACGGCAGCGCCGTACGCGTCCCCGTCGAGGACGGCTCGCTCACCGACCTGACCGTGGTGCTGGACCGGGCGGTGAGCGCCGAGGAGGTCAACACCGCCTACCGGGAGGCGGCCGAGGGGCCGCTGAAGGACGTGCTGCGGGTGTCCGACGCCCCGATCGTCTCCCGCGACGTGGTGGGCGATCCCGCCTCCTGCGTCCTGGACGCCCCGCTCACCCAGACCCACGGCGACCTGGTCAAGGTCTTCGGCTGGTACGACAACGAATGGGGCTACACCAACCGCCTGCTCGACCTCACCTCGTACGTCGCGGCCCGGCTGCTTCCGGCCTGACTTGTCATAGCCCACCTGTTCGAACCGCTGCACCGCTACCGTGGGGAGACGGTACGGCTGTCCGCAAGCGGCGAGGCGTGGGAGGGCCAGCGGTGGGAGACGCCGAGGAAGCCCGCGGAGCCCGGGTACGACTGCCACAGCTCCGGCTGGACGAACTGCTGGAGGAACTCCAGGCCCGGCTGGACGCGGCGCGCGGTACCCGGGACCGGGTGCACAGCCTGCTGGAGGCCGTGCTGTCGGTCGGCCGTGAACTGGACCTGGAACAGGCACTGCGCGGCATCGTGGAGGCCGCGGCGGCCCTCGTCGACGCGGAGTACGCGGCGCTCGGGGTGATCGGCCCGGACGGCGAGCGGCTGTCGGCCTTCCACACGGTGGGCGTCGACGCGGAGCGGATCGCGCGCATCGGACCGTACCCGGAGGGCCACGGCATCCTCGGCGAACTGATCGGCCACCCCGTGCCGCTGCGCCTCGCCAAGCTCTCCGACCACCACGCCTCCTACGGTTTCCCGGCCCACCACCCGCCGATGAACACCTTCCTCGGCGTCCCCATCCGGGTCCGCGGGCACGTCTTCGGCAACCTGTACCTGACGGAGAAGCGCGGCGGGCAGCGGTTCGACGAGGACGACGAGGCGGTGCTGTCGACCCTGGCCGTGGCGGCCGGCATCGCCATCGACAACGCCCGCCTCTACGAGGAGTCCCGGCTGCGCGAACGCTGGCTCCAGGTGAACGCGGAGATCACCCACGCCCTGATGTCCGGCGCCGACCAGGGCGGGGTGCTGCCGCTGATCGCCGAACGGGCCGGCGAGATCACCGGTTCCGCCCTGAGCGTGGTGGCCCTGCCGGTGCGCGGCACGGACACCCTCGCCGTGGAACTCGCGATCGGCCAGGACGCCGACGTGTGGCGCGGGACCGTCCTGCCCGTGGAGGGCACCCTCCTGGGGCAGGCGTTCGCCCGGCGGGCACCGGTCAGCAGCCCGGACGTCGCCCGTGACTGCCGGATCACGGCAGGCCCGCCACGCTTCGAGGGCCTCGGGCCGGCCGTCGCCGTGCCGATCGGTTCGGCCGACGAGGCCCACGGCGTGGTCCTGCTGGTACGGCGATCCGGCGGGCGGGAGTTCTCCGCAAAGGAGACCGAGCCGCTCCAGGTCTTCGCCGCGCAGGCCGCCGTCGCGATGGAACTGGCCGAACGCCGCCAGGACGCCGAGCAGATCGCCCTGCTGGAGGACCGCGACCGGATCGCCCGCGACCTGCACGACCTGGCGATCCAGCGGCTCTTCGCCACCGGCATGACCCTGCAGAGCGCGGGCCGTCGCATCCAGGACGCCATGGCCTCCGAACGGATCCTGCGGGCGGTGGACGACCTCGACGAGACCATCAAGATCATCAGATCCACGATCTTCGGTCTGCGCTCCCGCGTCGGCGAGGCGGCACCCGGCCTGCGCGCCCGCGCCGTACGCGCGATCGGTGAAGCCGTCCCCCTGCTGGGCTTCGCGCCCGGCGTCCGCATGGAGGGCCTGCTCGACACCCACGTGCCCGGCCCGATCGCCGACCACGTCATGGCCGTCCTCACCGAGTCCCTGACCAACATCGCCCGCCACGCCCACGCCGACCGTGCCGACGTCGTGCTGGAGACCGACGGCGAACGGGTCCGCCTGACGGTCACGGACAACGGCGTCGGCATCCCGGACGGAGGCCGCCGCAGCGGACTGGCCAACATGGCGGAGCGCGCACGGAAACTGGGGGGCGGCATGGAACTGGAACGTCCGCAGGAGAAGGGCGCACGACTCGTCTGGCACGCCCCGCTACGGTCGTAGAGACGGTCCACGGGGTCTCGGAGTACCAGCGGATCATGGAGATCGTGGCAGGAGCGGACAGTGTGGTGATGGCGAAAGACGTGCGCGGGCGGTGTGAGCGACTTGGCACCCGCTGGCGCAGAAGGTCGGCGTCCGCCGCGACGACCAGGGCGGCTGGATCCCGGCCGGCGACCCGGCCGACCTGAAGGCCCAGGTCCACGAAGAACCTGGAACACTTCGGCCTGGACGTTCTGGACGTTGTCAACCTGCGTACCGCCGCCCTCGAAATGGGCAGCGACGCCTCGATCGCCGAGCAGTTCGGCGCCCTGGCCGAGCTGCGCCAACAGGGTCTGATCCGTCACCTCGGACTGAGCGGTGTGACCGACGCCCAGCGCACCGAGGCCCAGGCCATCGCCCCGGTCGTCACCGTCCGGAACCTCTACAGTCTCGCCAACCGCGCCGACGACGCCCTGGTGGACCGCTGCGCCGAAGAGAACATCGCCGCCGCCGACCTGGAGTTGACCGCCGACACACTCGCCGAGCTCGACGCCATCGGCCGTTGACGCGCGGCGCCGCGTGCGGCACATGCGCTGCGGGCGGCGCATACCGGCGCACCCGCGGCAGGGCGGCGCGACCGCACTCGTGCACACCGCGGGCCGCGC
>NZ_JAVRHI010000345.1:0-46175 GCF_034105845.1 Streptomyces sp. CRN 30
GACCGCACCCCGCCCGGACGGCCGTCCGGCGTACGGGGCCGGGCCGCCGGCGGCCGGGCGGCGCAGCTCTCCTGGTCGGCGCCGGCGGACGGCGCGGACGTCACCTCGTACGAGATCCACCAGGGCGGCACGGAGATCCACAGCGTGGGCGGGGACCAGACGGCGGCCGTGGTGACGGGGCTGCGGCCCGGCCACCGGTACGCGTTCACGGTCCGGGCCCGGGACGCGGCGGGCAACGTCTCCCCCGCCGGTGCCGCCGTCCGCGTCACGACCCCCGGCAGCGACGACGGGCGAGCCACGGCACCCACCGGCCTGCGGGCGGGCAGCCACCGCGCCGACGGGGCGTACCACATCGACCTCAGCTGGGTCCCGCCCGTCACGGACGGGGTGATCACCGAGTACGGCATCCGGCTCGACGGACAGCCCGCCACCTCGCTCGTCTACGGCGGTGACGCCCCGCGCGGCCGGGCGGAGTACAGCTTCTACGCGGGCCGCCGGGCCGGTGTCACGCACCGCGTCCGGGTGCGGGCCAAGCTGCCCGACGGCACCTGGGGCGGCTGGTCCGAGGAGCGGACGGTGACGACCGGCGAACGCTGAGGGCACCCGCGTTTCGGGGTACGAGGGTGCCACGTGGGCGGATGCGTCCCGGTGGTACGGGGGGGGTGCCACCCGGGCGAGTGCGTCCCGCGTACGGGTGTGTCACCTGGCGGATGCGTCCCGCGTACGGGTGTGTCACCTGGGCGGATGCGTCCCGCGTGCGGGGCGGGCCGTCGCCCTGTTGGCTGCCTGGGACGGCACGTGCCTTTCCTGATGAGGCGACGCAAGGGGTGTGCCGTCGGCCCGCGCTGTCGAAAGGGCAGTCCACATGCGCATCTCCCCGCCCCTCCTCCGCTCCGGCTTGTCCGTGGCAGCCGCCGCGCTGCCCCTCGCCCTGAGCGCCGCCCCGGCCCACGCGGCTACCGGGATCTCCGTGAGCACGTCCGGGACCACCGTCTCCGTGACCACGAGCGCCTGCGCCCAGCTCAACGGCAGCTGGGGCACGGCCTCCCTGCTCAACAGCGGCCAGTCGAACTTCGCCCAGGGCCGCCAGGTGGCGCTGTCCGGCACGAGCGCGAGCCAGTCGGCGGCGTGGTCGAACGTCGGCGCCGGGACCTACACGGTCATCGTCATGTGCTCCAACAACAGCACCGCGGGCAGCCAGACCGTCATCGTCTCGCGGACCGCCTCCCCCTCGCCGTCCAGCAGGTCGACGATCTCCGCGACGACCGCGCCGTCCCGGGGTGTCATGGGCGGCGTCGGCGGCGCGGTGAAGGACTACGGCACGGCCACGCTGGTCGCGGGCGGCGCCCTGGTCGGCTCCGGTGTCATCGCGACGGCCTGGTTCCTGCGCCGCCGCTCCAAGCCGTACCGGTTCTGACCGCCGGCCGCGACCGTCGGGGGAGGCTCAGCGTTCCGGCACGTCGGGGAGGTCGGCCAGGGCGGAGCGCAGCCACCCGGTCCAGAAGGTCTCCAGGTCGATGCCGGCCCGCAGCACCAGGTGGCGCAGCCGGTCCTCGGCGCCGTCCCGGCCGGGCGGGAAGTCGCGCTCCTCGATCTCCCGGTACTCGGCCAACTGCGCCTCGTGCAGCTCCAGATGGCGGCGCAGGTCCGGCTCGATGCCCTCGGTGCCGACCACGGCCGCGGCCCGCAGCCGCAGCAGCATCGCGTCCCGCAGCGGCTTGGGGTCCTGGGCGGCGGCGGTCCAGCGGGCCAGTTCGGCGCGGCCCGCGGGGAGCACCTCGTACGCCTTCTTCTGGCCGCGGGCCGGCTGCGCCGCGGGCAGGGCCCGGATCAGTCCGCCGTCCTCCAGCCTGCTCAGCTCGCGGTAGATCTGCTGGTGCGTCGCCGACCAGAAGTAGCCGATCGACCGGTCGAACCGGCGGGTCAGCTCCAGTCCCGACGACGGCTTTTCCAGCAGGGCGGTGAGGATCGCGTGCGGGAGTGACATGGGCTCATCCTAGGGACGGCCGGGGCGCCTCCCGGCCCGCCCTACAGCGTCGCCGCCAGCTCGGTGCCCTGGAGGATCGCGCGCTTGGCGTCGAGTTCGGCGGCCACGTCGGCGCCGCCGATCAGGTGCGCGCGGCGGCCGGCGGCGACCAGGTCGTCGTAGAGGCCGCGCCGGGGTTCCTGGCCGGTGCACAGGACGACGGTGTCGACCGGCAGGACGGTGCTCTCGCCGCCGACGGTGACGTGGAGTCCGGCGTCGTCGATCCGGTCGTAGCGGGCGCCGGGGATCATGGTGACGCCGCGGTGCTTCAGCTCGGCGCGGTGGATCCAGCCGGTGGTCTTCCCGAGGCCCGCGCCCACCTTGGTGGTCCTGCGCTGGAGCAGGTGGACGGTGCGCGGCGGGGCGGGGCGCTCGGGTACGGCGAGACCGCCGGGCGCCGCGTACTCCATGTCCACGCCCCAGCGGCGGAAGTACGTCGCGGGGTCCTCGTGCGCCCGGGAGCCGTCGTCGGTCAGGTACGCCGCCACGTCGAAGCCGATACCGCCCGCGCCGAGCACGGCGACGCGCGCGCCGACGGGGGCTCCGCCGGTGAGGACGTCCAGGTAGCCGACGACGCTCGGGTGGCCGACGCCGGGGATGTCGGGGACGCGGGGTACGACCCCGGTGGCGACGACGGTCTCGTCGTGGCCGGCGTCGCCGTCGAGGTCGGCGGCGGTGACGCGGGTGCCGAGGCGTACGTCGACGCCGAGGTCGGCGAGGCGGGTGCGGAAGTGGCGCAGCGTCTCGTCGAACTCCTGCTTGCCGGGGACCCGCCGGGCGACGTTCAGCTGGCCGCCGATCTCGTCGGCGGCGTCGAACAGGGTGACCCGGTGGCCGCGTTCGGCGGCATTCACAGCGCAGGCCAGACCGGCGGGTCCGGCGCCGACGACGGCGACGCGCTTGCGCAGCCGGGTGGGGGTGAGGACCAGTTCCGTCTCGTGGCAGGCGCGCGGGTTGACCAGGCAGGAGGTGATCTTCCCGCTGAAGGTGTGGTCGAGGCAGGCCTGGTTGCAGCCGATGCAGGTGTTGATCGCCTCGGGCCGGCCGGCCGCCGCCTTGGCGACGAAGTCGGGGTCGGCGAGCATCGGGCGGGCCATCGAGACCAGGTCGGCGGTGCCCTCGGCGAGCAGCCGCTCGGCCAGTTCCGGGGTGTTGATGCGGTTGGTGGTGACGAGCGGCACGGACACCTCGCCCATCAGCCGCTTCGTCACCCAGGTGTAGGCGCCGCGCGGCACGGAGGTGGCGATGGTGGGGACGCGGGCCTCGTGCCAGCCGATGCCGGTGTTGATGATCGTCGCTCCGGCGGCCTCGACGGCCCTGGCCAGGGTGATCACCTCGTCGAGGGTGGAGCCGCCGGGGACCAGGTCGAGCATGGAGAGGCGGTAGACGATGACGAACTCCACGCCGACCGCCTCGCGCACCCGGCGGACGATCTCCACGGGGAAGCGCGTCCGGTTCTCGTGGGAGCCGCCCCAGCGGTCGGTGCGGTGGTTGGTGCGGGCCGCGGTGAACTCGTTGATCAGGTAGCCCTCGGAGCCCATGATCTCGACGCCGTCGTAGCCGGCGGCGCGGGCCAGGCGGGCGGTGCGGACGTAGTCCTCGACGGTCCGCTCGACCTCCGCGTCGGTCAGCTCGCGCGGGACGTGGGGGCTGATCGGCGCCTGGAGCGGGCTCGGCGCGACCAGGTCCGGGTGGTAGGCGTAGCGCCCGAAGTGCAGGATCTGCAGGGCGATGCGGCCGCCCTCGCGGTGCACGGCGTCGGTGACGACGCGGTGCCGCTCGGCCTCCGCCTCGGTGGTGAGCTTGGCGCCGCCCTCGTAGGGCCGGCCCTCCTCGTTGGGGGCGATACCGCCGGTCACGATCAGGCCCACTCCCCCACGGGCGCGGGCGGCGTAGAACGCGGCCATCCGCTCGAAGCCGCCCTCGGCCTCCTCCAGGCCCACGTGCATGGAGCCCATGAGGACCCGGTTGGGCAGGGTGAGGAAGCCGAGGTCCAGCGGGCTCAGCAGGTGGGGATAGCGGCTCATCGGGGCCTCCGGGCGCGGTGTGGTGCCTCTGTTGTAGAGGACACCCGCCCCCTTTTGCAACTAGTTGCAAAAGGGGGGCGGCGCGCACGGCGGACCCGGCCGTCAGCGGTTCTCCAGCCGGATGTGCAGTTCCTGCTCCTGGTCCCCGGAGGCGCCGCTCAGGTCCCGCACGGTGAAGAGGGAGTCCAGGGTGGTGCGGAACCGGTCGATCGCCCAGTAGCCGCCCTGCACGTCGGCGTCCACGGAGGCGCCGAGGTGTATCGGACAGCACTCGGCCCGCGGGGCGTCGGCGACGTCGAAGGTGCCGAGCCAGACGGTCGGGCGCACCTCGTGGTACTCCCGCGGTACGTCGTCCCGGCACCGGTCGGAGGTGTAGCAGGCGCACAGCGCCTCGAAGACGATCCGGGCGTCCTCCTTGCTGCACCCGCTCAGCTCCACCGAGACGGACTCGGGGTGCCGCCGCTCACCTTCCGCGGTGGTGGTCCCGCTCGTGGTCGTCGTGGTGGTCGTGGTCACCGCTCGTTCCATGGTGATCGCTCCTCTCGGGCCGTGGACACGGCCCGCGGGCGCTCCGCGGAACCGCACCCCTCTCCCAGGTAAGCACCACCCCGGGCGGAGCACGACCGCGCGCCGGGCGCCCCCGGGCCGGGCCGCGCTCAGCCGCGGGTGAAGCGGTAGGTCTTGCTGTCCGTGAGCACGCAGAAGCCCGGGGACACGACGATCACGCGCAGGGTGCCGGTACGGCGGTCGTAGTCGATCCCCTCCGCCTCGAACTCGCCGGAACAGCCGCTGCGCAGCGGGAGTTGCCGCAGCGCGGTGACCGTGCCGGTGACGTCCGCCGTGCCGTTCGGCGCGGCGGACAGGTCGACCTGGAGGAGCGGCTTCGTCATGCCGAAGAGGGCGCCCGCCGGGTCGTCGGAGGAGCAGAGCAGCCGCGTGGCGGAGACGAAGTCGCAGCCCTGGACGTCGCGGACCGGGCGGTCCAGCCGCACGGTGGCGACCTGCGGGAGGTCGGCGGTGGGGGACGTGGCGGGGTTGACGCCGGGGGTCGGGAAGACCAGGAAGCGGTCCATGGTGCCCCACTCGCCCGACAGCATCCACTGCCCGTCCGGTGATATCGCCACCCAGGAGTTGTTCAGCGCCTCACCCGGGCTCAGCGCGTGCACATACTCCTTCCACGTGCCGTCGGGCGCCTGCGTGCGGTACATCTTCACGCTGTCGTCGTCGCGCTGGTACGGCTCGACGTAGTAGCCGTCATAGGAGGCGTCCGGGTCGCCGACGTGGTTCCAGCCGCGGGTGGCGAGGCCGACGGGGATGGTGCCGATGCCCGTGTAGCGGTTGGGGCTGCCGGCCGGGACCTCCACGGAGGCCAGTCCCTGGCTCTCGGTCAGCGGGTCGGCCCGGTCGGAGCCGACCTCCGTCCAGGTGTCGGCGGCGGACGCGGCCGAGGCGGGCGGGGCCGCGGCGAGAACCGCCGCGAGGGAGAGGGCGGCGAGACCGGAGAGGAGGGCGTGACAACGTTGCCGGGCATCAAGGGGCATGGGCGGGCTCCTCGGTGGGGGGAGTGAGTGGCGACGAGCGGAGGCGCTCGGCGCAACAGTGTGGCCGGTCCAGCGGGTCATGTACAGACCAATCTGGTGACGTGGGGGTGGCGGGAGGGTGGACCCCGGTACCGGGGAGCCCGGTGGCGCTCAGGGCCGTACGCCGGCTATCACGTACGCGCGCAGTTCCCGCGACGCCGCGAGGCGGGCCCGCAGGCCGCCGCGGGTGAACGCGTCCAGGGCCGCCGGAGCCTGCCGTTCGCTCGTCTCCGTCAGGACGCAGCCGCCGGGGGCGAGCCAGTCGCGGGCCTCGGCGGCGACCCGGCGCAGCAGGTCGAGCCCGTCCGCGCCGCCGTCGAGGGCGTGCTGCGGCTCGTGGTCGCGGGCCTCGGCGGGCAGCAGGGGGACCTCACCGGTGGGTACGTAGGGCACATTGGCCGTGAGCAGGTCGACGCGTCCGCGCAACGAGCCGGGCAGCGCGTCGAACAGGTCACCCGTGTGCACCCGGCCGCCGACCGCGGCGAGGTTGCGGCGGGCACAGCGCACCGCGGCCGGGTCGACGTCGGCGGCGTGCAGTTCGGGGCCGTCGAGAGCGGCGGCCAGCGCCGCACCGACCGCGCCCGAGCCGCAGCACAGGTCGACGACGACGGCCGCGTCCGGCGCCTGGGCCAGCGCCCGGTCGACGAGGAACTCGGTACGGCGCCGGGGGACGAAGACACCGGGTTCCACGGCTATCCGCAGCCCGCGGAACTCCGCCCAGCCGACGACGAGTTCCAGGGGGAGGCCGCCGGCCCGGAGGTCCACCAGGGCGCTCACCTCGTCGGGGGTGCGGGCGGCGGAGAGGATCAGCTCCGCCTCGTCCTCGGCGAACACGCAGCCCGCGGCGCGCAGCGCGGCCACGACCCGGTCACGGCGGGGCGGGCAGGGGGAAGGGGAGACGGAAGACGGTGGGAACATGAAGGACGAGAGCCTTTCGAGAACCGAAGGGCACTCTCGCGGTCACTTGCCGGGGAGGGTCCGGCCGCCGGGGACTGAGAGCGCCTGTGCCGACACAGCGGTGATGGGTCCCACCTCCTCGGTCGCGACGGCCGGGGACGGTCCGCGGCCGACGGCCACACTACCCCAGCGGCCGGACGTGGCACCGCCCCCGCGAGATCAAGTTGTATGATGCAACCAAGTATGTGAAGGAGGCGCCGTGACAGCACCGGACGGGCCCGAGGAGACGGCCGCCGCCCCCGAGACGGGCGAGGCGCTCGTTATGAACGAGGCTCTCGCGGCGAGTGAGGCTCTCGGGGTGAGTGAGGCCGAGGAGATCATCCACCGTGAGCTGACGGCCTTCGCCCGCCGCGCCCGCGCCTCGGCGGGCCGCATGCACCCGGAACTGTCGCTGGTGTCCTACACCCTGCTCGCGCACCTGGAGGAGCAGGACGGCTGCCGGGCCACCGACCTGGCCGCGCACTACGCGCTGGACAAGTCCACCGTCAGCCGCCAGGTGACCGCCCTGGAGCGGACCGGCCTGGTCGAGCGGCGTCCCGACCCGGACGACGCCCGGGTGCAGGTCCTGCACCTGACCGACGCGGGGCGGCGCATCCTGGCACAGGTCACCGTGAGCCGCCGAGCCGCGTTCCGGGAGCGGCTCGCGGACTGGCCGGAGGAGGATCTCGTACGGTTCGCCACGTACCTGGAACGCTACAACGCACGATAACGCCACAACGCACGATCACGATGAGGCACCACAGCATGACCGTCACCCGAGGTTTCACCGGGCGCTCCCGCGCCGTCCGGCCGGGGCTGCCGCCCGGCCAGTACGACGCGCGCGACGACTGGCCCGTCCTGTCCGCCGAGGTCACCCCCGATCTGGCACCCGCCGACTGGTCCTTCCGCGTCGGCGGACTGGTGGCCGAGGAGCGCGCCTGGGACTGGGAAGGGGCATGGGCGCTGCCCGGGTCGGCGTACGAGGGCGACATCCACTGCGTGACGGGCTGGTCGAAGTTCGGCATGCGGTTCGAGGGCGTGTCGCTGGACGTCTTCCTGCGGGCGGCGGGACCGCTGCCGTCCGCCACCCACGCGGTGGCGTACGCGCACACCGGCTACACGGCGAGCATCCCGCTCGCGGACCTCACCGGCGGCCGCGCCTGGCTCGTCCGCTCCTGCGAGGGCCGGCCGCTCAGTCCCGAACACGGCGGCCCCGCCCGGCTCGTGGTGCCGCACCTGTACTTCTGGAAGAGCGTCAAGTGGATCGCGGGGGTGCAGCTGCTGGACCACGAGGAGCCGGGCTTCTGGGAGGGCAACGGCTACCACCCGCGCGGCAACCCCTGGGAGGAACAGAGGTACTCCGGTGACTGAGACGTCGGCTTCCGTGTCCGGGGCGACGGTGCGCTTCGTACCGCCGAGCCGCTTCGCCGTGCCGGGGCGGATCGGGGTGGACGAGCAGGTGGCGGCGTGCTGGCAGACCGCCGTGCTCACGGAGATCCGGCGGGAGACGCCGCGCGCGAGCACGTTCCGGTTCGCGGTGCCCGGCTGGGCCGGTCACCTGCCCGGCCAGCACCTGCTGCTGCGGCTCACCGCGGAGGACGGGTACGTCGCCCAGCGCCACTACTCGCTGGCGTCCGCGCCGGACGGCTCGGGCCACCTCGAACTGACCCTGGACCGGGTCGCGGACGGCGAGGTCTCCGGCTGGTTCCACACGGTGGCCCGGCCCGGTGACCGGGTCGAGGTGCGGGGGCCGCTGAGCGGGTTCTTCGCCTGGCCCGGCGACCGGCCGGCGCTGCTGCTGGGGGCCGGTTCCGGTGTCGTACCGCTGATGTCGATGGTCCGCCACCGCCGGGCGCGGAACCTGTCGGTGCCGCTGCGGCTGGTGGTGTCCGCGCGCAGCCCCGAGGACCTGCTCTACGCGGAGGAGTACGGGGCCGAGACGACGCGGGTGTTCACGCGGAGCGCGCCGGACGGGGAGCCGGTGGGGCGACTGGCCGCCGCGCATCTGGCACCGCTGCTGGCCGACCGCCCGGCGGGCGGCTGGGAAGCCTATGTGTGCGGTTCCAACGCGTTCGCCGAGCACGCGTCGCGACTGCTGGTGGCCGCGGGCCAGCCCGTCGAACGCATCCGGGTGGAACGCTTCGGCTGAGCCGGGGCCGGGAACAGGCCCATTCTCGCCGGGTCCCGTGTCGTCGGGAACGGGTTTCGCCGGACGGGGTACCGGAACCGGTGGGGCACGCGCGCGTGCCGCGATGCGGAGGGTCCGGCGGGCGCGGTCCGCGGGTTCTCCGGCCCGGTGACGGTCCGAGCGGCGCCTTCGGCGCCGGCCTCGGCGACGGCGAGGAGGACGAGATGCGAACCCGGGTGCTCGGCCGGTGCCGGCGGGAGAACCCGCTGCGACGCCGGTCGGACGTGGTCGAGGCGTGGACGGTACTGGTACTGGCCGTCCTGCTGTTCGTGGGGGCGCCCGCGTTGGGGACCGCCGCGGCCTGGTGGGCGCACGGCCAGGCGCGGTCGATCGCGGAGCGGCAGCAGGCCGAACGCCGCCCCGTCCGCGCCGAGGTGATCGGCACGACGCCCGGGTCCCTGCCGTCGGTGCAGACCGGCGGGGAGCACTCCTACCGGGCGACGGTGCGCTGGACCGAACCGGGCGGGCCGCCGCGGACGACGACGGCCCGCCTTCCCGCGCGGACCCGGCACGGCGACACCGTCGACGTGTGGCTCGACGCGCGGAACCGGAGCGTGCCGGCGCCGGCCGACGGCTCCATGGTGTGGCGGCACTCGGTCACCATGGGCGCGTGCGCCACCGCCGGCACGGCGGCCCTCCTCCTGCTGGCGCACTGCGCCGTCCGCCGGGTCGCGCTGCGGCACCGGATGGCGGAGTGGGACGCCGCCTGGGCGCGCACCGAGCCGCTGTGGACGCAGCGCAGCGCCTGACGCCCGCCGCCGCCGACCGTCTCGCCACCCAAGGCACCGAGAGATCCTCGGTGCGAGACATCCGAGGTGCCGGACATCCGAGATGCCGAACCTCATCGCCCGAGCGGGGCGGATCTGGCAAGACCTCCGACCATTCGCGTACGGTGTGATCACCTGCACGGCCCTGCCCTGCCCCTCACGCGAAGGCGGTTCTCGATGGCCCTGTTCGACCTTCCGCTCGACGAACTCCGCGAGTACCGCAGCTCGTCACCCGAGCCGGAGGACTTCGACGCGTTCTGGACGAAGACGCTGGAGGAGGCGCGCGAGCACGACCTGGACGCCCGCTTCGAGCCGGTCGACACGGGACTGACCACGGTCCGGACGTACGACGTGACGTTCGCCGGGTTCGGCGGACACCCGGTCAAGGGCTGGCTGATCCTGCCCGCCGACGCCGGCACCGACGCGCCGCTGCCGCTGATCGTCGAGTACATCGGCTACGGCGGCGGGCGCGGACTGCCGTACGAGCACCTGTTGTGGGCCTCCACCGGGCGGGCGCACTTCGTGATGGACACGCGCGGCCAGGGCAGCGGCTGGGGCGGCGGGGGCGGCACGGCCGACCCGGTCGGCGGCGCGCCCGCCTATCCGGGGTTCATGACGCGGGGTATCGACGCGCCGGAGAACTACTACTACCGCCGGGTGTTCACGGACGCGGTGCGCGCGGTCGAGGCGGCCCGTTCGCACCCGCTGACCGACGCGGCGCGTACGGTCGTCCTCGGCGCGAGCCAGGGCGGCGGCATCGCCCTCGCCGCCGGCGGCCTGGTGCCGGACCTGACGGCGGTCGCGCCCGACGTGCCGTTCCTGTGCGACTTCCCGCGCTCCACCACCATCACCGACCGGCAGCCCTACCGGGAGATCGGTTCGTACCTGAAGACGCACCGGGGCCGTGTCCAGGACGTCCAGCGGACGCTGTCGTACTTCGACGGAGTGCACTTCGCGGCGCGCGGCCGGGCGCCCGCGCTGTTCTCGGCGGCGCTGGAGGACGCGACCTGCCCGCCGTCGACGGTCTTCGCGGCGTTCAACGCCTGGTCGCACGGAGACAAGGACATCGAGGTGTACGAGTTCAACGACCACGAAGGCGGCGGTCCCTACCAGCAGGCCGCCAGGGTGCGCTGGCTCAGCGGCCGCCTCTGACGGCTACGGATCCGGCTCCGGCTCCGGCTACGGCTCCGGCTCCGGCGGTGGCGGTGGCGGTTCATGGCCGGCGGGCCGTCACCAGCCGGACGCGCGGGCTGCCGTCGGGCCGCCGCCCGAACTCCGGCAGGGGACACAGCCCGACCTCGAAGCCGGCCCGGACCAGCTCCCGTCGCACGTCCCCGAGCCGGAACGTGCGGTAGTACATGACGAAGGGCGGCCGCCACACGGCGTTGCGCACCCGCATCGCCGCGTCGAAGCCGAGCAGCGCCCAGTACCCCCGGGACCCGGGGCGCGGCGGCGCGGCGACCGGGAAGACGAAGCGGCCGCCCGGACGCAGTACGGAGTACGCCTGGGCGAAGAGGCCGGGCAGTTCGCGTGGCAGGAAGTGCCCGAACGCCCCGAAACTCACCACCAGGTCGAAGGCCGGGGCGAACGGGAGGGCGCGGGCGTCGGCGCGGACCCAGGACACCGCGGGCCCCGCGGGCCGGGCGCAGCGCCGCGCCACGTCGAGCATGCCCGCGCTGAAGTCGACCCCCGTGACGCTCTTCCGGCAGACCCGGGCGAGGACGTCCACGCCCGCGCCGGTGCCGCAGCACAGGTCGAGCCCGGATTCGAAGGGACCCAGGGGCGTCAGCGCGGAGGCGACGGCGTCGAGTACGGCGCGCGGTGTGCGGTACGGGGTGTGGTCGAACTTCGGGGCGAGCAGGTCGTAGCCGTGCTCGACCGACGACAGCGCCTGGACGGCGAGTTCGCGCAGGGTGGGGGCACCGGGGCGGGACATCGGGTCAGCCTAGTGGCGGGCGGCGCGCTCCGTGCCCACCCCGTGCCGCTCGGCCGTCAGGGGGTGGTGAACCCCCGGAAGGTCACCTGCTTGCGGGTCTTGTAGCCGAGGCGTTCGTACAGCGCGAGGGCGGCCGCGTTCGCCTCGGCCACGTGCAGGAAGGGACGCTCGCCGCGCGCCACGACGCGGGTGGTGAGCGCGCCGACCAGGCGGGCGGCGTGACCCCGGCCGCGCGCCTCGGGGGCGGTGCAGACCGCGCTGATCTCCGTCCAGCCCGGCGGCCGCAGCCGTTCGCCCGCCATCGCCACCAGGGCGCCGTCGACCCGGACGCCCAGGTAGGTGCCGAGTTCACGGGTGCGGGGCCAGAACGGGCCCGGCCGGGTCCGGGCGACGAGTTCGAGCATCTCGGGGACGTCGTCCCGGCCCAGTTCGACCAGACCGGTGTCGGGCTCGGCCCCCGGGAGGCCGGGCGGACCGTCGCCGGGCCATATCAGCTGCCGGCCTTCCAGGGTGAAGGCCGGCTCCCAGCCCGGCGGGGGAACGGCCGGGGAGCTGAACATGTCGGCGAAGGCGCCCGGACCGAGCAGCGCGGCCAGGTCCGCCCAGTCCGCGTCGTCCGGCTCGGCGGACACGGAGCAGAAGGTCGCCACGTCCGGGAGGTAGCCGACGGCCCGGCCCACGCGCCGCGCGAGGTGTGCGTGCCGGCCGCTGAGCGACGTACCCACCGGATCGTCGAGTACCGACTCGTCACCGTTCATCACCATGCTGCTCCCTCGTCCGACGTCGTGCCCTCGATCATCGCGCATCGGTGTGTCTGGCGTGACACCGCTCCTGGTGGTACCGTGCAAGAAGCACACGTGCACGCCCCCTCTTCTGTCGGGCGCCGGTGCCAGTTCTCCTCTCGGTTCGCCGCATCACCCGTCCCGTCCTCGTCCGGTCGGTACAGCGGCTTTCCCACACCACCTCGTACGCGAGCGGGTCGCCCGTTGTCGTGACCGCCGTCGCCGAGGTGCTGTTCCCCGCGCACGCCTCGTCGCCTGCCGTCCGTGAAAGGACCCCTCTCATGACCACCACACTCGAACACCCTCCCGTACAGCAGGCTCCGGCCGAGACCGTCACCGGTGTCCTCGACATCGAGAGCGCGGGCGGCAAGGGCCGTCTGCTCGCCGCCGACCTGCTCCCCACCCCCGCCGACCTCCAGCTCTCCCCCGCACTTCTGCGCCGCCACGGCCTGCGCAAGGGCGACCTGGTCGAGGGCGTACGCGGGGACCGGCGCACCCTCACCGACGTGGTGCGGGTCAACGGCCGCGCCCCCGGCGACCGGCGGGACGCGCGGCGGCGCTTCGCCGAGCTGACGCCGCTCCACCCGCACCGGCGGCTGCGCCTCGAACACCCCGCGTCGGGCCTCGCCGGGCGCGTCGTCGATCTGCTCGCCCCGGTCGGCAAGGGCCAGCGCGGCCTGCTCGTCGCCCCGCCGAAGACGGGCAAGACCGTCCTGCTCCAGCAGCTCGCCGCCGCCGTGACGGGCAACCACCCCGAGTGCCGGCTGATAATCCTGCTGCTCGACGAGCGCCCCGAGGAGGTCACCGACATGCGGCGCTCCGTGCGCGGCGAGGTCTACGCCTCGACCTTCGACCGGACGCCCAAGCAGCACATCGCCCTGGCCGAGCTGGTGATCGAGCGGGCCAAGCGGCTCGTCGAGGCCGGTGAGGACGTCGTCATCCTGCTGGACTCCCTCACCCGGCTGTGCCGGGCGCACAACAACGCCGCAGGCGCGGGCGGACGCACCCTCAGCGGCGGTGTCGACGCCGGTGCGCTGCTCGGACCCAAGCGGTTCTTCGGCGCGGCCCGGCAGGCCGAGGAGGGCGGGTCGCTCACGATCCTGGCCACCGCGCTGGTGGAGACCGGTTCCCGGGCCGACAACTTCTTCTTCGAGGAGCTGAAGAGCACCGGCAACATGGAGCTGCGGCTCGGCCGCGAACCCGCCTCGCGCCGGCTCTTCCCGGCCGTGGACATCGACGGCTCCGGCACCCGGCGCGAGGAACTGCTGCTCACCCCGGCCGAGTCGGCGGCCGTCACCGGGCTGCGGCGGGCGCTGCGGAGCGGCCGGGACGGACACTCCGGTCTGGAGACGCTGCTGGCGCGGATGCGCGAGACGCCGGACAACGCCACGTTCCTGCGCCGCGTCCAGCCGACCCTGCCGACCGGCTGACGGCCGCCTCGACGCCCATACACGTCCCGCGTCGCCGGCGCTGTCGCATGCGGCATTCGGGTGCACGCGTCCACCAGTCGGCCCGCGCAGCGTGGCGCCGGACGGGCACGTTCCTAGGTTTGCGGTATGACTATCGGATTCTCTACCCGGCTGGTTCTGTCCGGTTGTGCGCTGTGCACGATGGGTCTCCTGGCCCTCGCGCCCGCCGCGGCGGCGGTCCGCGCCAGGCCGCCGGATCCCGGTCCGGCCGCCGGACCCCGGGCGGTGGCTCCTCAGGCCGGCCTGCTGTACCGCTCCGGCACCCAGGTCCGCCCGCGCCCCGGGGCGCCGGAACTCCCCGATGTCTCCGCTCTGTCCTGGGTGGTGGCGGACGCCGGCACCGGCCAGGTGCTCGCCGCGCACGACGCGCACCGCCCGCTGCCGCCCGCCTCCACCCTGAAGACGCTGTTCGCCCTCACCGTGCTGCCCGTGCTGCCGGGCGGCGTCCGGCACGAGGTGCTCCCCGAGGAGCTGGCCGACGTCGGACCGGGCAGCAGCCTGGTCGGTGTCGCCGAGGGCCGCACCTACCGGGTCGCCGACCTGTGGAACGGCGTCTTCCTCAACTCCGGCAACGACGCCGTCCACGTCCTCGCGGCGCTCAGCGGCGGCTGGCGCGAGGCCGCCGCCCGGATGCAGGACAAGGCGCGTTCCCTCGGTGCCCGCGACACCCACGTCAGGTCGCCCGACGGCTACGACGCGCCGGGCCAGGTGTCGTCCGCCTTCGACCTCGCGGTCTTCGGGCGGGCGGGGCTGCGCAACCCCGACTTCGCGCGGTACTGCGCGCGGGCGGCGGCCGTCTTCCCCGGCGCCGGCGGCAGCGCGTACCCCATCGAGAACACCAACCGGCTGCTGACCGGGACGGACGGTGTCAGCGCCTACCCGGGGCTGGTCGGCGTGAAGAACGGCTACACCAGCGGCGCGGGGCACACGCTCGTCGCCGCCGCCCGCCGCGACGGGCGCACCCTGGTGGTGACGGTGATGAACCCTCAGGAGGGCGGCGCCTTCGCCGTGTACGAGGAGGCCCGCTCGCTGCTGGACTGGGGGTTCGGCTCGGCCGGGCGGGTCGACCCGGTGGGGTCGCTGGACGGTCCGCGGGAGCGGTCGCGGCCGGGTCCGGCGGCCGAGCCCGTCGCGGCGTCGTCGGCCGGGGACGGACCGGGCTGGGCGGCGACCGGCGCGGTGACGGCCGCCGCCGGGCTCGGCGCGGGCGGCGTCGCGCTGGTGCTGCGACGCGTCGTGCGCCGTCCTTGGGACGAGTGATCCACGCGGCGTCCGGACGAAGGGTGACCCGATCGCCCGTCGAAGGGTGAGTGACGCGCTCGCCCCACGGACGGGCCGGTGGGACGTTCCCCGTCGGAACGAGGGGCGGTCCACTCACCGTCCGGGGAGCGAGTGGGTCACCCACGGGACTGCGTGTGACGCCGTGTGCTCCGGCGCCGTGGTGGTGCCGGCCCCACCCCTGGCGGGGGGTGGGCCCCCTCCCGGTCCGGGTGCCAACATCATTCTGCGCGCCGTCGGATGTTCACATACTGAAGCGCATGGCCAATCCGACGATACTCACGGAAAACACGTCCCGACCGGAAAGGGGGAGGGAGAGGGGGAGCGATTTCTCCGAACTCTCGCGGCGTATCACCGAGGCGGGGCTCCTGCGGCGCCGCCCGCTGTACTACTCGGTGCGTTTCGGCGCGGTGGGACTCGCTCTCGCGGGCTCGGTGGCGGCCTTCCTCGTCCTCGGGGACAGCTGGAGCCAGTTGTTCGTCGCCGTCGCCCTGGCCGTGGTGTTCGGACAGCTCGGACTGGCCGCGCACGACCTCGCCCACCGTCAGGTCTTCTCCCGGCGGCGGCCCAGCGAGGCCGGTGGTCTGCTGACCGCGAATCTGCTGCTGGGCATGGGTTACGGCTGGTGGATGAACAAGCACACGCGCCACCACGCCAATCCGAATCACGAGGAGAAGGATCCCGACGTCTCGCCGGACCTCCTGGTGTGGTCGCGCCGGCAGGCGAGCAGGGCCGTGGGAATACCGCGTTTCATCGGCCGTCACCAGGCCGCGCTGTTCTTTCCGCTGCTGACGCTGGAAGGGCTCAATCTGAGTTTCAACAGCTTCAAGGCGCTGCGGAGCCCGGCGCTGAAGCGGCCGCTGCTGGAGGGGACGCTGCTCGTCGTTCACTTCGCCCTGTACTTCGGCGGTCTGTTCGCCGTCCTCTCCCCCGGCAAGGCGCTCGTCTTCCTCGCCGTGCACCAGGGGCTGTTCGGGATCTACCTCGGGTCGGTCTTCGCGCCCAACCACAAGGGCATGCCGATGATCGAGGAGGGCACGCGGCTGGACTTCCTGCGCCGTCAGGTCCTCACCTCCCGCAACGTGCGGGGCGGGGTGTTCGTCGACGCGCTGATGGGCGGCCTCAACTACCAGATCGAGCACCACCTCTTCCCCAGCATGCCGACACCCGCCCTGGCGCGGGCCCAGCACATCACCGAGCGGTACTGCGCCGAACTGGGCATCCCCTACCACCGGACGGGGCTGCTCGCCTCGCACCGGGAGGCGCTCCGCCACATGCGCGACGTCGGTGAGCCACTGCGCGCCGCCCGGTGAGACGAGGCCCCCTCGTGCGAAGGAGGCCCTCGTATGAGGGAGGCCCTCGTGCGAGGGAGGGAACCTCACCCCCAGAGCGTCTCGCCCAGGGCCAGTCCCGCGAACGCCGCGCCGAGTCCGGCCGCCACGCTCAGTAGCACGTAGCCGAGGGCGGACCGGGCGGCGCCCGTCCGCGCCAGGCCCAGGGTCTCGTACGAGAAGGTCGAGTACGTGGTCAGCGCCCCGCACAGGCCGGTGCCGAGGAGCAGTCGGAGCCCGGACCCCGCGGCCCCGGCGACCGCCGCGCCGGTGAGCACGCCGAGCACCAGGGAGCCGACGACGTTGACCAGGAACGTCCCCCAGGGGAACGCCGTGCCGTACCGGGCGCGTACGGCACGGTCGGTGAGGTAGCGCAGCGGGGCGCCCACCATGGCGCCCACGGCGACGAGCAGCCAGTTCACGCGGGCCGTCCGTTCCGCACCAGCCGGCGGGTGGCCGTGGCGGCGAGCCAGACGGCGGTGAGCGCCAGCAGCGGCGTCGCGGCCAGGTAGAGGAGTGCGGTGCGGACGTGTCCGGTGTCGACCAGCCGCGCGACATCGACGGTGAAGGTGGAGAAGGTGGTGAAGCCACCGAGCACCCCGGTGCCGAAGAAGGGGCGCAGCAGGGGGTGGACGGGCCACACGTCGGTGAGGGTCAGGAACGCGCCGATCACGGCGCAGCCGGCCGCGTTGACCCAGAACACGGTCCAGGGGAAGGCGCCTTCCCCGCCCGGCCACCACAGGGTGGCGGCGTACCGGGCACAGGCTCCCGCGGCGCCGCCGAGCGCCACGGCGGCGACGGCGGGGAGCTGCCCGCGCAGCACGCGGGCGGGGCGGGACGGGGCGGCCGGACGCGCGGCGGCGCCCTCGGTCTCGGGGGTCGTCATGGGGCGGTGCGTCTCCTACTCGCCGGCATCGGATGCCCTCGTGCGCAAGCAGGGACCGTTGGCGGCGGCTGTGCCGCGGTTCGGGTACGGCGGGCCCCTCCGCCGCGCCGCGCGGCGGGGCGCGGCCTCCGGCCACCCTAACGCGGGGAGGCGACGCACGCGGGGCCGCGCGACCGCTGCCGGCCTTGATGCCGCCGACCTTGGTGCCGCCGGTCCCGTTGCCGCCGGTCTGCCGCCGGTCCCGTTGCCGCCGGTCTGCCGCCGGTCCCGTTGCCGCCGGTCTGCCGCCGGTCCCGTTGCCGCCGGTCTGCCGCCGGTCTCAGTGCCGCCGGCACCGGCGCCGCTGCCGTCGCCTGCCGCTACCAGCCCTTCTCGAACATGCGGGCGACCTCGGCGATCCGTACCTCGTCGCGCCGGTAGTACGTCCGCCGTCGGACCTGGCTGGTACGGAGCAGGCCGAGGGCGGCGAGCAGGGCGAGATGGGTCTCGGCGACCCGGCGCGGGACGCCGAGCCCGGCGGCCACGGCGTCCGCGTCGACGCCGTGCGCCACGGGGTCGACGGGTCCACGGGGCGGCGGGAAGCACGCGGCCGGGTCCTTCAGGCGCTCCAGGATGTTCAGGCGGGTGCCGTCGACGGGATGCCTCAGCATCGTGTCCCTCCCTCCGCTCGGGGCGGCTCGGCCGGCTGCTTCCACTCTCCCGCAGCCGCGGGCCCGCTGTCCGCCGATGCGCGTTCCGGGTTGTGCCCGGTGAGGGCACGGGCGCGCTGGAGGGTGCGGAAGGGGGCGCGCGGGGAGTGCGGCGGGCGCGCGGACCGTTCGCCGCCCCGTTCCGGACGGCGGCGGCATCGCCCGGTGAACGCCTGACCGGGCGGTACTACGATGCCGTCATGGCAGCGAAGACGGTCGACGCGCGACTTGAGGAGCGCTGGCGGGGCATCCTCTCCGTGCACGCGCGCACGATCTGTGAGATCGACCGGGCACTGCACCCGTACGGCCTCGGCGCGAGCGACTTCGAGGTGCTCGACCTGCTCGTCTCCGCGCCGCGCGAGGAGGTCGACCACTGCCGGGTGCAGAACCTGGTGGGCCGGGTCCACCTCAGTCAGAGCGCGCTGTCCCGGCTGATCGCCCGGCTGGAGAAGGACGGCCTGGTGCAGCGGTCCGTCTGCCAGGAGGACCGGCGCGGCGTGTGGGTGGCGCCGACCGGCAAGGGCCGGGCGCTGCACGCCGAGACGCTGCCGGTGCAGCGGGCCGTGCTGGCCCGCATGCTCGGCGACGGCAGCGACGGCAGCGACGGCAGCGACGGCGATCTCGGCTGAGCAGTACGGCCGCAGCCCCTCAGGAACGGGCCAGCAGGGTGCGGACGCCGTCCGAGGTGAGCGTGAGGCGGTGTTCCGAGCCCGCGTCGATGGACAGCGACAGGTCGTCGGCCGGCCACTGCGAGGCGAGCGCGCCGAGCGGCACCAGACGGTAGCGGGAGACGAACGGCAGCAGGTCGGCCATCTCCAGCTCCGAGGTGAAGACGGGGACCACCTGCCCGCCGCCCGTCTGCTCCAGCACCGGCAGGGCCAGCGTCGCCGAACCGGCGTCCTCCTCGCCCGCGTCGTCCGGTACCGGCACCAGCACCTCGCTGCCGGCCAGTGTGTCGAGTGCCGTGGTGTCCTCGGTGTTCTCGACGAGGGTGTCCAGTGCCCGCTGCGCGGGGGTGGCGGGGGTGTCGTTCGCAGGTGTCTCCATGGCAGTTCCCTGGTCGCGGCGGTCGTGCGGTCCGCCGGCCCGTAGGAGATCGGCGGAGTCGCGGTCCCGGCTCGCGTACCCGGCCGCCGGGAGGCCAATCCCGGTCGGGAGCGCGCGTCGGCGCCCGGGGGTTGACCCGGAACCACTCCGAGCGCTGCACTGTTACCGGTAACAGAAGTTACCGGTAACACCTGTCCCGAAGGGGGAACCCCCGTATGCCCGCCCTGACGACGACGTCCGACGGATTCCTGCTCGACGGTGCGCCGTTCCGGATCGTCTCCGGCGCACTGCACTACTTCCGGGTCCACCCGGAGCAGTGGGCCGACCGGCTGCGCAAGGCCCGGCTGATGGGGCTCAACACGGTGGAGACGTACGTCCCGTGGAACCTCCACCAGCCGGACCCGGAAGGCCCCCTCGACCTGGACGGCATCCTCGATCTGCCGCGCTTCCTGCGGCTGGCCGGCGAGGAGGGGCTGCGGGTGCTGCTGCGGCCCGGCCCGTACATCTGCGCCGAGTGGGACGGCGGCGGGCTGCCCGCGTGGCTCACCGCGGACCGCGACATCCGGCCGCGCAGCGCCGACCCCGGGTTCACCGGCGCCGTCGACCGCTACCTCGATCTGCTGCTCCCGCCGCTCCTGCCGCACCTCGCCGCGTCGGGCGGCCCGGTGATCGCCGTCCAGGTGGAGAACGAGTACGGGGCGTACGGCGACGACACCGCCTATCTCAAGCACCTCGCGGAGGGGCTGCGGGCGCGCGGCGTCGAGGAACTGCTGTTCACCTGCGACCAGGCCGATCCGGCGCACCTGGCCGCCGGGTCCCTGCCGGGCGTCCTCGCCACCGGCACCTTCGGCAGCCGGATCGAGGAGTCGCTGGGCAGGCTCCGCGCCCATCAGAAGCAGGGCCCGCTGATGTGCGCCGAGTTCTGGATCGGCTGGTTCGACCACTGGGGCGGGCCGCACCACGTGCGGGACGCCGCCGACGCCGCCGCCGACCTCGACCGGCTGCTGTCGGCGGGGGCGTCGGTGAACCTGTACATGTTCCACGGCGGCACCAACTTCGGCCTCACCAACGGCGCCAACCACCACCACGCCTACGCCCCCACCGTCACGTCCTACGACTACGACGCGCCGCTCACCGAGTGGGGCGACCCCGGGCCGAAGTACCACGCGTTCCGCGAGGTCATCGCCCGGCACACCACGGTGCCGGACGAGCCGGTCCCGGCGCCCGCTCCCAAGCTGGCCCTGCCGGAGGTCGTGCTGGACCGGCGGGCGCCGCTGCTGCCGTACGCGGTGGGCGCGGCGGCCGGGGTGCGCGACGACGAACCGCTGCCGGCGCACGCCCTCGGGCAGGCGGCCGGCCTGATCCTGTACCGGACCGCGCTGCCCGCCGCCGGGGACGGTCTGCTGCGCTTCACGGGCGGGGTCGGCGACCGCGCCCAGGTCTTCGTGGACGGCGCCCCGGCGGGCGTGCTGGAGCGCGAGCGCGGCGACGAGACGCTGGCGGTGCGGGTCCCGCGGCCCGGCGCGCGGCTGGACGTGCTGGTGGAGAACCTCGGCGGGGTCAACTACGGGCCGCACATCGGCGATCCCAAGGGGCTGCTCGGGCCCGTCTCGCTCGACGGCGCCGAACTGCGCGGCTGGGACTGCCACGCGGTGCCGCGGGGGGTGCCGGAGGCGGCGGCGTTCGCTCCGGCGGAGTCCGCGTCCGCCGCCGTACCGGCGTACCACCACGGCACGTTCGAGGTGGCGGAGCCCGCCGACACCTTCCTCGCGCTGCCGGGCTGGACCAAGGGGCAGGCGTGGGTCAACGGCTTCGCCCTCGGCCGCTACTGGAACCGGGGCCCGCAGCACACGCTGTACGTCCCCGCGCCGGTGCTGCGTCCGGGGAGCAACGACCTGGTGGTGCTGGAGCTGCACGGCACCCCGGCGGCGCGGGCCCGGTTCACCGACGTACCGGACCTGGGGCCGGACAAGGTCTGACACGACTGCCGCCGGTACCTGTCCCGCCCGGCCTATGCTGTGCTCCTGGCCGGGCGGGACGGGCACCCCTACCGCCCGCCCCGCCTCACCCGGAGCGCACCGCCCCTCGTCCCGCCGCCCGCACCCGCACCCGCACCCCGCCGAGGAATCGACCGCCATGAGCCCGAGCGCGCCCGACGGACCCGCGCGGCGCAGCCGACGCGCCTTCGCGGGGGCGCGGCCCGTGATGGACGACGTGGCGCGCCGGGCCGGGGTCTCCAAGCAGACGGTCTCCCGGGTGCTCAACGAGCATCCGGCCGTGCGGCCCGAGACCCGGGAGGCGGTGCGGGCGGCGATGCGGGAGCTGGGGTACCGGCCGAGCCGCAGCGCGCGGTCGCTGGCCAGCGGGCGGACGAGGATGCTCGGCGTCATCTCCTTCGACGCGGCGCGCTACGGGCCCGCGGCGATCCTCACCGCGGTCGACACGGCGGCGCAGAAGGCCGGTTACCTGGTCAGTTCCATCGCCCTGGACACCGCCGACCGGGAGACGGTGGTCCAGGCCGTGGACCGGCTGTCCGCCGAGGGCGCGGACGGGGTGGTCGCCATCGCGCCGCAGCGGTGGGTGGGCCGGGCCCTCGCGCAGGCCGGTCTGCCGACGCCGCTGGTGGTGCTGGACGACGTTCCCGGCGAGGGCGGCTCGGGGGTCGTCGGCGACTCCGGCAGCGGGGCGCGCAAGGCCACGGACCATCTGCTGGGCCTCGGGCACCGCACCGTCCACCACCTCGCGGGTCCGGCCGGCTGGACCTCCGCCGATCTGCGGCTCGCCGCGTGGCGGGCGGCGCTCGGAGCGGCCGGGGCCGAGGTGCCCGAGCCGCTCGCCGGCGACTGGAGCGCCGACTCCGGGTACGAGCTGGGGCGGCGGCTGGCGCGGCGCCCCGAGGTGACCGCGGTGTTCGTCTCCAACGACCAGATGGCGCTGGGGGTGCTGCACGCACTGCACGAGGCCGGGCGCGCGGTCCCCGGTGACGTCAGTGTGGTCGGGTACGACGATATCCCGGAGGCGGCGCACTTCCTGCCGCCGCTGACGACCGTACGGACCGACTTCGCCGACCTGGGCACGCGCGCGCTGCGGCTGCTGCTGGACCGGATCGACGGCGCGCCGGGGCCGGGGCGGGCGCCCGCCCCGGCCCCGGCGGAGCTGGTCGAGCGCCGCAGCAGCGGCCCGGCGCCCGGGACTCCGGTCTAGGCCGGTTGCAGCAGGTCGGCCGGGGTGTTTCGCTGGCGGCGCGCGAGTGATCGTCGCGCGCGGGCGAGAGAGAGGCACGACCATGAGCTACGTCGAGGCGGCGGCGAGCGCCGTGCTGTCCGGGCTGGACGGCGTCCGGTCCGACGTGGAGGAGCTGTACCGGGATCTCCACTCCCACCCCGAACTCGGCTTCCAGGAGCACCGTACGGCGGGGAAGGCCGCCGAGGCGCTGCGGGGCTGCGGCTACGAGGTGACCGAGGGGGTGGGCGGGACCGGCGTGACAGGGGTGCTGACGCGGGGCACCGGGCCCACGGTGCTGCTGCGCGCGGACATGGACGCTCTGCCGGTGCGGGAGGCGACGGGTCTGCCGTACGCGTCGGCGGTCACGGCGACGGACCAGGACGGCAACGAGCGGCCGGTCATGCACGCCTGCGGACACGACGTGCACGTGGCCTGCATGGTCGGTTTCGCGCGGCTGATGGCGTCGGCGCCCGACGGCACCTGGCAGGGCACGCTGGTCGTGCTCTTCCAGCCTTCGGAGGAGAACGGCGACGGTGCCCGCGCGATGCTCGACGACGGGCTGACCGACCGTGTGCCCCGGCCGGACGTCGTCCTCGCCCAGCACGTGCTGCCCTACCCGGCGGGGTGGGTCGGCACCCGGGCGGGCTCCTTCCTCTCCGCCGCCGACAACCTCCGGGTCACCCTGCACGGACAGGGCGCGCACGGCTCGGCCCCGCAGACCGGTGTCGACCCCGTGGTCATGGCGGCGATGTGCGTGATCCGGCTCCAGACGGTGGTGTCGCGGGAGACGGGAGCCACCACGCCCGTGGTCGTCACCGTGGGCAGTGTCCAGGCCGGTACGGGGCCGAACATCATCCCCGACCACGCCGTCCTCCAGCTGAACGTGCGTACCTACGACGAGGGCGTGCGGACGGAGGTGCTCGCCGCGATCGAGCGGATCGTGCGCGCCGAGGCGCAGGCGTCCGGCGCGCCGAAGGACCCGGAGATCGAGCACCTGCGGTCGTTCCCGCCGACGGTCAACGACGAGGCGACGACGGACACCGTGACCCGTGCCTTCGCCGCCCACTTCGGCGACGATCTGCACACGGTCGAGTTGCAGACGGCGAGCGAGGACATGAGCGAGATCCCGGACGCGTTCGGGGTGCCGTACACCTACTGGGGCATCGGCTCCGTCGCGCCGGAGACGTACGCGCAGGCCGCGGAGCGGGGCACGGTGCGCCAGGACATCCCGTCCAACCACAGTCCGCGGTTCGCGCCGACGCCGCAGCCGACGCTGGAGACCGGGATGCGGGCGCTGACGGTGGGTGCGCTGGCCTGGCTGGCCGTGTGATCACCGACCCGTTGATCGCTCATCCATCGGGAAGGGCTAACATATGAGCGCACCATATGAGCGCCGCCTAGCTCGGAAGATGGAACTGTGACTGTCAACGACGACTCGTTCACCGACTGGAAGAACCGCGAGGAGATCGCGGAATCGATGATCCCGATGATCGGGAGGCTGCACCGGGAGCGGGACGTCACGGTCCTGCTGCACAGCCGCTCCCTGGTGAACAAGTCGGTGGTCAGCATCCTCAAGACGCACCGCTTCGCCCGGCAGATCGCCGGCGCGGAGCTGTCGGTCACCGAGACCTGGCCGTTTCTGCGCGCGCTGACCACGCTCGATCTCGGCCCCTCCCAGATCGACCTCGGCATGCTCGCCGCGAGCTACCAGGCCGACGACCGCGGGATGTCGGTGGCGGAGTTCACCGCCGAGGCGGTGGCGGGGGCCACGGGCGCGAACAAGATCGAGCGCCGCGAGCCGCGCGACGTGGTCCTCTACGGTTTCGGCCGCATCGGCCGGCTCCTGGCCCGGCTGCTCATCGAGAAGGCCGGGTCCGGCAACGGGCTGCGGCTGCGCGCCGTCGTCGTCCGCGACAGCGGCGGCGGCGACCTGGTGAAGCGGGCCTCGCTGCTGCGCCGCGACTCCATCCACGGCCAGTTCCAGGGCACGATCACCGTCGACGAGGCGGAGAGCACGATCGTCGCCAACGGCAATTCGATCAAGGTGATCTACTCCGACGACCCGACGGCGGTGGACTACACGGCGTACGGCATCCGCGACGCCATCCTCATCGACAACACCGGGCGGTGGCGGGACCGCGAGGGCCTGTCGAAACACCTGCGGCCCGGCATCGACAAGGTGGTGCTGACCGCGCCCGGCAAGGGCGACGTCCCGAACATCGTGCACGGCGTCAACCACGACACCGTCAAGCCGGACGAGCGGATCATCTCCTGTGCCTCCTGCACCACCAACGCGATCGTGCCGCCGCTGAAGGCGATGGCCGACCAGTACGGCGTGGAACGCGGGCACGTGGAGACCGTCCACTCGTTCACCAACGACCAGAACCTGCTGGACAATTACCACAAGGCGGAGCGGCGGGGCCGGTCGGCGCCGCTCAACATGGTGATCACCGAGACCGGTGCCGCCTCCGCCGTCGCCAAGGCCCTCCCGGAGCTGAAGGCACGGATCACCGGTTCCTCGATCCGCGTCCCGGTCCCGGACGTGTCGATCGCGATCCTCAACCTCCGGCTGGCCCGCGCCACCACCCGCGAGGACGTCCTGGAGCACCTGCGCGAGGTGTCACTGACCTCACCGCTCAAGCGCCAGATCGACTTCACCACGGCGCCCGACGCCGTCTCCAGCGACTTCATCGGCTCCCGTCACGCCTCGACCGTGGACGCCGGTGCCACGAAGGTCGAGGGCGACAACGCCATCCTCTACCTCTGGTACGACAACGAGTTCGGCTACTCGTGCCAGGTCATCCGGGTCGTGCAGCACGTGTCCGGCGTGGAGTACCCGACGTATCCGTCGCCCGGAATCTGATTTGGGGCAACGTTCCGTCCCCGGTGTCGGTCTCCCCCGCATGACGTACTCGTACGCAAGGACCGGCGTGCTCGCGGCGGGGGCGGCCCTGGCACTGCTCTGCGCGTGCGGCGGGGGCCCCGCCGGCGCCCCCGGCGGGGGCGCCGCCGGGAGCCCGACGCGTCCGGCCGGCGGGCGCGGTGACTGCGTCACCCCGACGGGCGACCAGTCGACGGACGTGGACGGGGACGGTCGCGCCGACCGGGTCTCCGACCCCTCGGGCAGCGGGCGGCGGCTGACGGTCTCGTTCGGCGACGGGTCGGGGGACGGACACGGTACGCCCGTCACCGCGCGGGAGCTGGCGGGCCGTGTCCCCGCCCGGCACGACGTCCTCGCCGCTGTCGCGGACTTCGACGACGACGGACACGTCGATCTCGTCCTCGTCGTCACCCCTTCCTCCACCCCGATGGACGATCCACGCAACGCGGAGGTGCGGCTGCGGTTCGGGCCGGTCTCCCCCGCCGGCCGCGCGGACCGCGAGGAGCGTTTCCCCCTCTTCGAGGCGAGCGGCGTCGCCGTCGCCGACTACGACCACGACGACTTCCCCGACCTGGCCCTGTACCAGTACTGGGGAGAGGGCTACCACCAGATCGTCGCCCTGCCCGGGGAGCGCGGGTCCGGGCTCGGCCGCGAGCCGGTACCGGCCAGCCGGTACACCCGCCCCGGCGGCGAGCAGGAGGGCTGGGACAGGCTGGAGGACCTGCCCCGTTCCGGCCTGTCCGCCTTCCTGGCACCGTGCGTCTCGTAGGCGGCGGCGTTCAGACCCGGGCGGCCGCCCCGGTGCGCGGGGCGTCGTCGCCGGTGAGCGGGGTGCCGAGGGCGAGGTCCGCCACGCGGACCGGGTGGCCGGTGCGGAGGGATTCGTTGGCCGCGATGCCGACCGCCACGGCGCGCACGCCGTCGAGGTGCCCCGCCGCGCGGCCCAGCGGGTCGGCGTGGAGGCGGAGGTCGCGGCGGAAGACGTCCATCAGGAGGATGGCGTCCCCGCCGCCGTGGCCGCCGATGCCGTCCGGGATCGCCACCTCCTCGGCACGCCCCCAGTGCCGCTGGAGGACGAGGCGGTCACCGGCGGGGCGGACCGGGTCGGCGGCCCCGGGCCCGGCGCTCGCCGAGGGGTCGAGGTCGATGTTGCCGTCGCCGTCGAGGCGGATGTGACCGCGTTCGACGACGGAGAGTTCGGCCCGGCCGAGCGTGCCGTTGACCGAGACGCGGTAACCCTCCCACGGGCCGTGCGCGTTGAGGGAGTAGGACAGGGTGGCGCCGCGCCGGTAGTCGACGAGGACGGACATGTTGTCCTCGATGGTGACACCCGGCGCGAACGGGTCCTGGTCGCGGAGGTAACCGTCGTGCCGCTCGGCGCGCAGGTAGAGCGCCTCAAGGCGCGGGTCGTCGCGCAGGTCGAGGGCGAAGGGGTCGGCGCCCGCGCCGGTGCCGCGCGCGGGGCGGGGTCCCAGACCGCGGGCGGCGGCGTTGGCGTCGCCGTAGAAGCGCAGGCCGCCGGAGGCGTAGACCCGCTCGGGAACGTCGTCGAGCCACCAGTTGACGAGGTCGAAGTGGTGACTGGCCTTGTGCACCAGCAGTCCGCCGGAGTTGGACTTCTCCCGGTGCCAGCGGCGGAAGTAGTCCGCGCCGTGCATGGTGTCCAGGACCCACTCGAAGTGGACGCCGGTCACCTGGCCGATCGCGCCGTCGGCGATGACCTGCCGCAGGGCCGAGTTGCGGGGCGCGTAGCGGTAGTTGAAGGTCATCACGAGGTCGTTGCCGGTGTCGGCGACGGCCCGGGTGATGCGCCGGCAGCCGTCGGCGTCGGTGGTCAGCGGTTTCTCCACGACGACGTCGGCACCGGCCCGCAGACTGCGGTCGACCAGGTCGGCGTGGGTGCGGTCGACGCTGGTGACGACGACCGTGTCGACGCGCTGCTCGCCGATCATGCGCTCCAGGGCGTCGGGGGTGTACCGGGGCAGTCCCGCGGGTTCGCCCCGGCCGAGCGCGGTCCCGACCTGGGCGTCGTAGTAGTCGACGCGGGCGGGGTTGGGGTCGAGCCAGGCGACGATCTCGCCGACGTCGGCGTGGTCGCCGGTGAGGGCGGCGACGTACATCCCGGCGCGGTGACCGGTGCCGGCGACCGCGTACCGGCGCCGCGGCCGGTCCGCGGGCGGGGGCGCGAACGCCGCGACCACACCGGGGCCTGCGGCGGTCCGGGTGCTCGACGCGGGCAGCGGCGCGGTCGGGTTCTGGTCCACGGGGCTGTGCTCGGTCACGGGTTCCTCGACTTCCGGGGCGGGCAGAGTCCGGTCCGTACGGTGACGGCAAGCGCTTTCCACGCATGGTAGGTGCTCCGTGCCCCGACCCACCAGACGGCACGGACTCGGCGAGAGCAAAGGGGCGGAACCGGGTTCGATTCGCTCCTGAGGTGGTACCTCACTCTCACGTCCGCTGGGACCGTGTAACACACCGTCACTGCCCGGCAAGGAGAGATGAGATGGCTCCGCAGGTACGCGAGGTGATGACCCTGGGTCCGGTCACCGTCGCCCCCGACACCCCGGTGCGGGAGGTGGCCCGTGTCATGCGTGACAGGAACGTCGGCGCCGTCCTGGTGATGGACGGCGGGCGTCTGCGCGGACTGGTGACCGACCGCGACCTGACGGTCCGTATCCTCGCCGACGACGGCGACGCCGCCGAGCGGCCGGTCGCCGAGGCGTGCAGCCCCGACGTGGTGTGCGTGGCCCCCGAGGACGACATGGACCGGGCCGTCCAGCTGATGCGGGGCAAGGCGCTGCGGCGGCTGCCCGTCGTCGACGACGGGCAGCCCGTCGGCATCGTCACGCTGAGCGACGTGGCCGCCGAGCGGGACCCGACGTGCGTCCTGGCGCGGATCGGCGGGGACGAGTGAGCACCCGGCGGGGCACGGCCCTGGTGACGGGCGCCTCCTCCGGTATCGGCGCGGCCTACGCCGGGCGGCTGGCCGGGCTTGGCTGGGACACCGTCCTGGTGGCGCGGAGGGCGGAGCGCCTCGATGACCTCGCGGCGCGGCTGCGCGCGCGGACGGCGACGTCGGTGGAGACGCTGGTGGCGGACCTGTCGGAGCCGGACGGTCTGGAGCGGGTGACGCGGCGCGCGGCGGGTGACGACATCGCCTTCCTGCTGAACAACGCGGGGATCAACGGCTACGGTCCGTTCGCCACGCTCGAACCCGCCCTCCTGGCCAAGGTGGTGAGCGTCAACGTGCTCGCCGTCACCGCCCTCGCCCGGACCGTGGTCCCGGGGATGCTGGAGCGCGGGCACGGCACCCTCGTCAACGTGGCCTCGCAGCTGGCCTTCGCGGGCGGGCTGCCGCCGCGTCCGCTGCCGGAGCGCGCGGTGTACGGCGGCACCAAGGGGTACGTGGTCACGTTCACCCGCACCCTCGCCGCGGAGCTGGCCGGTTCCCCGCTGCGGGTGCAGGTGCTCTGCCCCGGGCTGACCGCCACGGAGTTCCACCGTTCGCGCGGCGAGGCGCCGGTCCCGGGGCGGGAGCAGGCGGTGCACGAGGACGGCGGCATGCCGGTGGACCGGGTCGTCGACGCCTCGCTCGCGGCGCTGGAGACGGAGCGGGTGGTGTGCGTGCCAGGCCTGCGGGACGCGGCGCCGGTCGCCCGGCTGGCGGAGGCGGAGCTGGCCGTGCGGACCGCGGCCCGCGAGGGTGCCGGCTGAGAGCCTGCGTCACCGCTCCACGAGGACGCGGACGTCCGAGGCGCCCAGTTCCAGGCGCGTCCCGGCCGGCAGCCGCTCTCCGGTGACCGCGTCGCGCACCGCGGCCGGGAGACGTACCACGGCGGGGTCGAAGGACCAGTTGGTGAGGAAGCGCAGGACGGAGCCGTCGCGGGCGGTCGCCGAGGTGGCCGTCACCGTTTCCGACTCCCCCCGCCAGGAGGTGTCCGATCCGGGCAGCGCGTAGCGCAGCACGGCCTCGGCGAGCGCGGGGCCGGGCACGGTGCCGACCACGGTCACCCGTCCCTTCCCGGCGGTACGGGTGGTCACGGCCGGCCAGCGGGAGAAGTGCCGGTCGGCGTAGCGGGCCAGGACCTCCGTGCCCGCCGCGGGCAGCAGTCCGTCGGCCCACCGGGTGGCGCGGGCGTGCGGGCCGCCCAGCCCGTCGACGGGCAGTTCCCCGTCCAGGTTGGAGAACTCGTCGTAGTGGACCCCCGCCACCTCGGCGAGACCGGCGGGCGTCACCTCCCGGCGGGCCCGGTTCTCCGGGTCGGCGCAGGCGGTGCGGGGCCCGAGGAGCAGATGGCCGCCGGCCAGCGCGTAGCGGCGCAGGAACCCGAGGAGCGGGTCGTCGGCGACGTACAGCGCGGCGGCCACGAGCACCGGGTGCTCGGCCGCGAACGCTGCGGCGTCCCCGTCGGCCGGGACCTGCCCGGTGTGCACCAGCCGGACCTGCGCGCCGGCGTCGAAGGCGCCCCGGTAGAAGGCGCCGGTCACGGTCCGGTAGGAGTCGTGGTCGGGTCCGCCGTCCGCCAGGGCCAGCGGCGGGGCGCCCTGCATCGACCACTTGGAGTCCTGCGAGTACAGCAGGGTGACGTCGTGGTGCGGCCGTACGCCGGTCACCAGGGCACCGGCCGCCGCGAACTGCGCGCCCAGTTCGGCGATCTCCCGGTAGACCCGTCCGGGCCGGCCGCTGTGCGGCAGGACGCCGCCCCAGTGGGTCTCCGCGCCGAAGTGCAGGGTGTGCCAGTGCCAGTACTCGACCATGTCGGCGCCGCGGGCCACCAGCGCCCAGGCGGCCTGCTTCCACTGTCCGTCGTAGCCGGGCCGGTTGGCCCAGGGAGCGCCGATGGCCTGCGCGTCGGTCTCGGTGACGAGGAAGGGTGCCTGGCGGGACGACCACATGCGGTCCGCGGCGTGGTAGAGCGCCCACACGCCGGTCGTCGTCCAGCTCTGCGGGGTGTGGGCGGGCGCCGGGAGCTGGAGGCCGCGCTGCATCGCGTAGTAGGCGTTGCCGGCGGTGACGTCCAGGGCGCGGCTCACGTCGTCGTCGGCGACGGCGGGACGGTCGTAGGCCACGCAGGTGGTGACGTACTGCCCGGGGCGGGCGTACTCGCGCACCAGCGCCGCCTGCCAGGCGATGAACTCCGTGGTCTGCCGCGCCTGGAACCGGCGCCAGGCCAGGTCGTACTGGGGCTGGGCGTTGCCGTCCGGGGTCCACAGGTCGGCCCAGTCGGTGAGCCGGTGCGACCAGTAGGTGAGGCCCCACTCGCGGTTGAGGGTGTCGACGTCGCCGTAGCGCTGCCGCAGGGAGTCGACGAAGCGCTGGAAGACCCCGTGGTTGTGGAGGAGGCGCAGGCCGGGTTCGTTGTCGACCTGGAAGCCGATGACGGCGGGGTGGGCGGCGTACCGGCCGGCGATGGCGCGGACGACCCGCTCGGCGTGGAAGCGGAACGCCGGGTGGGTGTGGTCGGCCTCCTGCCGCTGCCCCCAGCCGACGCGCCGCCCTGTGGCGTCCTCGCCCGCGATCTCGGGGTACAGCCGGGCGAGCCAGGGCGGTACGGCGTAGGTGGGGGTGCCGAGCACGACGGAGATGCCCCGGGCGTGGGCGCCGTCGAGGACGGGCAGCGGCCACTCCAGGTCGAAGCGGCCGTTCTCGGGCTCCCAGGTGGACCAGACCGACTCCCCGACCCGGATGACGGTGAACCCGGCGCGGGCCATCAGGTCCAGGTCCTCGTCGAGGCGGGGCGCGGGCTGGTACTCGTGGTAGTACGCGGCGCCGAAGAGGACGCGGGAGTGACTGGTGTACACGGCTGCCTTCCGGTGTCCGCCGACTGTTCTCGCGGCTGTCTTCGCGACTGCTCTCCGGGCTGCCTTCAGGTCTCCGCGGGGGTCCTCGGACACCTCCGGAAGCCCGCGGGGATCTTCCGGGTGTCTCCGGGGTGTCTCCCGGCGTGGTGCGTCGTTGTAGCGGTCGGGCGGGTGATCCATACCGCGGAACACCCGCCGGGGCCCCGGCTGCCGCGCTCTGCCGCCGGGGCCCCGTCCTCAGGCTCCCGCGCCGCGCTTGTACTCCTGCGCGAGGAGACCCAGCAGCACCTCGTCCAGGTACTCGCCCATCACCCACGCCGAGGAGCGCAGCACGCCCTCGCGGACGAAGCCGTTGTGTTCGGCGGCGCGGAGCATCGCGGTGTTGTCCGCCAGGGTCTCGATCTGCAACCGCCACAGGCCGCGCACGACGAAGCCGTAGTGGCACAGGGTGGCGACGGCGTCGGTGCCGTAGCCCTGGCCGCGGGCCGACGGCAGCAGACCCAGCCCTATGTGCGCGCACCGGTTGTGGGTGTCGATGCCCCACAGGTTGGCGGTGCCGATCAGGGTTCCGCCGGTCAGCTCCACGACGGAGAACGGAACGTGTTTCTGCTCCTTGTCGTCCACCACGAGCCGCGGGTCCTTCGCGTCCGGCGAGACGGGCCGCCAGGGTCCGCCCTCTGCCCGGGAGGCGTTGACCACGTCGTTGAAGAGCTCGGCCCGCAGGACCGGTATGTCGTCCTCGTGCCGGGCCCGCAGCCCGACTCTGTCGCCTCTCAGCATGCGGGCTTCCTATCCGACCGTTCCCGCCCGCGGCAAGCGAATTGACCGCGGGCGGGCGGCCGGGGTCAGTGGAAGCAGAGGCAGAACGGGTGGCCGGCCGGGTCCGCGTAGACCCGCCAGTTGGCCTCCGGGCGCAGCTGGTCCGTGCGCTCCAGGACGGTCGCGCCGAGGGCGAGGGCCCTGGCCTCCTCGCCGTCGAGGTCGTCCACGTCGAAGTCCAGGTGGAGCTGTTGCGGACGGTCCTGACCGGGCCACTGAGGGGGCCGGTAGCCGTCCACCCGCTGGCAGGCCAGCGGCGTTCCCTCGAAGCCGTGCACCTCGACCCAGTCGGGCTCGTCCGGTCTGCCGACCACCCGGCCGCCGAGCAGTTCCGCGTAGAACTCGGCGAGCCGTACCGGGTCGGCGCAGTCCAGCGCGACCGCCTGCAGCTTACGAATCACTTCCGACACTCCCCGCTCGTACGGTGACGGACGCCGACGGTAACCCAGGGCGGGCCCACCGGCCACCCCGCCGGACCCGCCTGCCATGGACACGTCTTGCACGTCAAGGGCCCGGTGGGTGATACTCCGCTTCCCCCCACACTCACATGATCATTCATCCCCTGGGGGGACTCTGCCCGATGGGCCCCATGCTGCGCGCGCTGCGCGCCCTCCTGCTGCTCGCCGGTTTCCATCTGCTCGGCGTGGTGCTGCTGGCGGTGCTCGCCGCCCTCGACCTCCTGCTGTACCTGTACGTCCCCTCCGGCGCCGCGGCGAAGCTGTACGTCGTCTCCGTACTGCTGGCGATCCCGCTGGTCCGCGGTCTGTTCATGCTGCGCACCCCGAAGGCTGAGGAGGCCGACGGCCTGCCCGTCACGGAGGCCGACGAGCCGGAACTGTGGCGCACCGTGCGGGAGCTGGCCGACCTGATCGGCACCCGGGCGCCGTCCCGGATCCTGCTGACGCCCGAGGTCAACGCCTCCGTCGCCGAGGACACCCGGCTGCTCGGTCTGCTGCCCGGCCCGCGCCGTCTCCACCTCGGCGTCCCGCTCCTCCAGGGCTTGACGCAGGCCCAGTTGAGGTCGGTCCTCGCCCACGAGCTGGGGCACTACTCGCACGCCGACACCCGCCTCAGCGCGCTCGTCGTGCGCGGCCGGGCCCAGATCCTGCGCACCATCGGGCACTTCGAGGAGCGCGCCGGGAAGACCGCGGCGCGGGAACGCGCCCGACAGGAGAAGAAGAACACCAAGGCTGCCGCGAAGGGAAAGAAGACCAGCGAGGTCGACACCCGGCACGTGGGTCTCACCTACCGCGCGATGGCGTGGATCTACACCGCGTACGCCAAGTTCTTCTTCCGCGCCACGCTGGCCGGGGCCCGCGGCCAGGAGTACGCCGCCGACGCCGCGGCCGCCCGCATCGCCGGCCGGGACGCCACCGCGTCGGCGCTGCGCGAGATCCCGGTGCTGGACGCCTCGTTCGGCTTCTACCTGCGGGCCTACGTCAGCCTGGGCGACGACGTCGAGCTGCTGCCGCCGCGCGGCGAGGTGTTCGGCGGTTTCGGCCGGATGCTGGACGCCCGCCGGCTCGAACTGGCCGGCCTGCGCGCCGAGCTGCCGACGGAGGCCCTCTCCCCGTACGACTCCCACCCGCCGATCGCCGACCGGGTCCGGCGGATCGAGGAGCTGCCCGCGGACGGCCGCACCGACGAGGGCCGGGGCGCCGCCCTGGACCTGCTGACCGACCCCGCGCGGACCCTGGCGGCCCTGGAGGACGCGGTCCTGGCGGAGCGGGTGCGCGACTTCCGGCGCGCGGCCGACTGGTCCGAGCTGCTGGGCGGCTCGATGGCGGCGCAGCTCTCGGCGTCCGGCACCCCGCTGCACCGGGCACTGGCCGCGTACACCGCGGAGCGGCCGACGCTCACCGCGCTGCTCGGCCTCATCGACGGCGGGCAGCTGTGGCAGCTCGCGCGGCGGCTGCCGCTGTCGGAGGAGGCGGCGGCCGCGCAGGGGCGGGTCTTCAGGGAGTTCGCGCGCCCGGCCCTGGCCGAGTCGCTGCATCAGATGGTGCTGGCCGAGCTGAGCGCGCACGCCCGGCTGCGCTGGGAGTTCTCCTGGGCCGAGGCGGCCTCCGCGCGGCTGGTCGCCGGTGCCGGGGACCCGGACCCGGAGCCCGGCCGGAGCGCCGGTGACCTGATCCGGCCCGCCGTGGCCGCCGCCGTCGCCGACCATCCGGACACCGGCCCGCTGCGCGCCCTGCTGCCCGCCGCCCCGGCCGGCTCCCCCGACCTCGAAACGGACGCTTCCCGATGACCGTACTTCTGTGGATCCTGGTGGTCCTCGCCGTCCCCGCACTGCTCATCGGCGGGTGGCTGGCGTGGGTGTTCCTCAAGGAGTTCTTCTCCCCGAGCGAGGACTCCCCGGCCCATGACGAGAACGCCGCCGCCGAGGCGGCGCTGAAGCTCGGCCTGCTCCCCGCCGACCGGCAGGACACCCGGCACGCCGGTCCGCTCCCGGCGGGCCGGGACGAGGTGCTCGCCCGGGTCGCCGACGGCGACTGGGAGGCGGCGGCCGGGCTGCTGCGGGAGATCGGCCGGGACTGGGACCGGCGGTCCCTGGCCGCTGGGCAGCTCGCCGGGCTGGCGGCCGACGACGACACCTGGCTGCTCGCCTGGGAGGCCGCCCGCCCCGACGATCCCGACGCCGCCGTGGTGCGGGCCGCGAGCACGGTCTCCGTCGCCGGACGGATCCGCGGCGCGAAGCGGGCGAAGTACACGACGGAGGAGCAGTTCGCCGGATTCCACCGGGTGCTGCGCGGCGCGCGCGAGGAGATCGCCCGAGCCGCGGCCCTCGGCCCCGACGACCCCACACCGTACGTCACGGAGCTGTCCGTGGCGCTCGGCCTCGGCTACTCGCACGCCGAGCTGGACAAGGTGTGGGCGGAGCTGACCGCGCGCGCCCCGCACCACTACGAGGGGCACTGGTGGGCGCTCCAGTACTGGTGCGCGAAGTGGCGCGGCTCCGAGCGGCTGGCCATGGAGTTCGCCGAGCGCGCCGCGGCCGAGGCACCCCCGGGCAGCCTGCTGACCGTACTGCCGCTGATCGCCCACTTCGAGCACGACGAGTCCGACGACGCCGAGGCCGACCGCACGCCCGAGATGGTGGCGCGGGTGGACGCGGGACTGGCGGACGCCGCGGCGGCCGACCCGGACCACCCGCGGCTGCCGGAGCTGCGCCACCTGCTGGCGTACTACCTCTCGTTGCAGGACCGGGACGAGGCGGCGATCGAGCAGTTCCGGCTCGTGGACGGCCATGTGAACGCGCTGCCCTGGCGCTACCGGGGCAGCGGCGACGCCATGACCGCCCACTACTGCCGGATCCGCGACGCCTCCGCGCTGGCGGTGGCCGCCGGGGAGTGACGACGGCCGGAAAGCCGCGTGTAGCAACGACACCGGCACTCGTCAGCGCATTCGCCAGCGCATCAGCATAATCAGTGATGTCTCCCCTGTTCTCCTTTACTTCCTGTCATCGCACGAGAAAGTGGTCGCCTCACGGGGCCACCGTGCGGACCGAGGCAGGGGAGGAACGGTGCGGGTGGCGTTGACCGGAGCGACGGGATTTCTCGGGCTCCGACTCCTTGTCGAACTGCTGCGCCGCCATCGGTCGGTCACCGTGCTGGCGCGCGGCGAACCGGACCGCGTACGGGAGCGCGTCACCCGGGCACTCGGCGTCATCGCCGCCGACGTCACCGACCTGCCGGCCCGCGTCGAGGTGGTCCCGGCGCGGATCACGGAACAGGACCTGTCCCTGTCCGGGAGCGCCTACCGGGAACTGGCCGACTCGCTGGACGTCATCTGGCACTGCGCCGGTGACACCACCCTCGACGGGGACCTGGCGCACCTGCGCCGGGTCAACGTCGAGGGCACCCGGCACATCCTCGGCCTCGCCGCGGCGGGCCGCCGGCTCCCCGCCGTGTTCCACGTCTCCACCGCCTTCGTGGCCGGAGCGCGCCGCGCCGGAGTGGTGTACGAGGACGAACTGACCGACGCCTACGGCTTCGAGGGCAGCTACGAGCGGTCCAAGTACGAGGCGGAGCGGCTGGTGCACACCTGGGCAGGGGCCACCGGCCGGCCGGTGGCCGTCTTCCGGCCGAGCGTGCTGACCACCGCGTCGCCGCCCCACCCGGACCTCCCCGAACACCCCCTGCTGAACATCCAGCGGACACTGTCCGACCTGCGCCACGAGTACTTGGGACCCGGCCGGACACCCGAGGCGGTTCTCCGGGACACCTCCCGGTTCCGCGTCGCGGGCCGCCCGGACGGACAGCTCAACCTGATGCCGGTGGAGGAAGCCGCCGCCGTGATGGCCCGGCTGGCCGAAGTGCCACCGGGCGACGGCGTGGAGACGTACCACGTCGTGCACGGCCGGGACACCCCCGTCGACGTGCTCCGCCAACTGCTGGAGCGGCTCGGCGGCGCCCGGGTGGAGATCGTGCCGGAGCTGACCGACCCCACACCGCTGGAGTCGGCCCTCTCCTTCCTCAGCGGCGTCTTCTGCTACCTGCGCCAGCGCCGCCGCTACGACGACTCCCGGGTGCGGGCCCGGCTCGGGCCGCCCGGTGTCGCCGCACCCATGGGCGTGGAGTACCTGCTCGCGGGGCTCCGGCCGCGAACGGAGGCCGCCCCGCGATGACCCTCGTCCCCCAGACGTCCGGGCCGGACACCGGGGTGCCCCCCGTGTGCTGGCGGCCCGGCACCGAGGCCCCCGCGTTCGACCCGGCCGGTGTCACCGCCCACACGGCCCGTGTCCGGGAGCCGCTGTACGTCGTGCGCGGCCCCGCCGGCCACGGCACGGCGACGGGCGGGTCGCTCGGCACCGGCGGCGGCCACCCCTTGGTAGGGCTCCTCCCGCCGGTCTACCCGGAGTGGCTCGGCGACCGCGGCTTCGCCGAGGCGCACGGCACCCGGTTCCCCTACGTGGCCGGGGAGATGGCCGGCGGCATCGCCACCACCCGGATGGTGACCGCGCTCGCCGGCGCCCGGCTGCTGGGGTTCTTCGGCGCCGCCGGGCTCTCCCCCGACCGGGTGGAACGGGCGGTGACGGAGCTGACCGCGGCCCTGGGCACCGCGCCCAACTGGGGCGTCAACCTGATCCACTCCCCCGCCGAGCCGCGCACCGAGTGGCAGGTCGCCGACCTGCTGCTGCGCCACCGGGTACGCCGGATCTCCGCCTCCGCCTACCTCGACCTGACCCCCGCCGTGGTCCGCTGCGCGGCCGCCGGACTGCGGCAGGACGCCGACGGGCGGGTGGTCCGCGACACCCACGTGTTCGCGAAGGTGTCCCGCCGCGAGGTGGCGGAGAAGTTCATGTCCCCCGCCCCCGGCCCACTGCTGGACGCCCTGGTCCGCGACGGGTGGCTCACCGCCGAGCAGGGCCGGCTGGCCCGCCGGGTTCCGGTCGCCGAGGACATCACCGTCGAGGCGGACAGCGGCGGCCACACCGACAACCGCCCGCTCACCGTGGTGCTCCCCGAACTCCTCGCGCTGCGCGACCGGTTGGCCGTCTCCTACGGCTACCGGCGGCCCGTCCGGGTCGGCGCCGCCGGCGGTCTCGGCACCCCCGCCGCGGTGGCCGCCGCGTTCGCCCTCGGCGCCGCCTACGTGATGACCGGCTCGGTCAACCAGCTCGCCGTGGAGTCCGGTGTGTCCGCGGACGCCCGGGAACTCCTCGCCGCCGCCGGCGTCACCGACGTGACCATGGCCCCCGCCGCCGACATGTTCGAGCAGGGCGTCCGGGTCCAGGTACTGACCAGGAACACCCTCTTCGCGGCCCGCTCCCGACGGCTCTACGACACCTACCGGCGCTACGGCTCACTGGCGGAGATCCCCGCGGAGCTGCGGCAGCGGCTGGAGCGCGAGGTGTTCGGCGCCGGACTCGACGAGATCTGGGCCGACACCGAACGCTTCTGGCAGCGGCGCGACCCCGACCAGCTCACCCGCGCCGCACGCGACCCCCGCCACCGCATGGCCCTGGTGTTCCGCTGGTACGTCGGCAACGCCAGCCGCTGGGCGATCGAGGGCCGCCCTGAGCGCCGCGCCGACTACCAGCTGTGGGCGGGCCCCGCGCTCGGCGCGTTCAACGACTGGGCCCGGGGCAGTGTGCTCGCCGACCCCGCCCGGTGCTCCGTCACCCAGATCGCACTCAACCTCCTGGAGGGCGCGGCCGTGCTCACCCGCGCCCACCAACTGCGCACCCACGGCGTCCCCGTGCCGGACGCCGCCCTGACCTTCCGTCCCCGCGAACTCGTCTGACCGCCTGTGGAGTGTGCCGCGAAGATGACTGCTGAAGGTGTCCAGGTCCCGGTGGCGGTGGTGGGCCTCGCCGCGTACACCCCCGGAGCGCGCGACGTCGCCGGATTCTGGCGGAACGTGCTCGCCGGACGCGACCTGATGACCGATGTACCGCCGGAGCGCTGGTCCCCGGCGGACCACTACGACCCGGACCCGTTCGCCCCGGACAAGACCTACGTGCGGCGGGGCGCGTTCCTGCCGGAGATCCCGTTCGACCCGCTGGCGTACGGCATCCCGCCGAGCGACCTGCCCGCCACCGACACCGCGCAACTGCTGGCCATGATGGCGGCGGGCGACCTGCTGGCCGACTGCGGCCTCAGCGACATGAGCGCACGGCAGCGCGAGCGCGTCGGCGTCGTACTGGGCAGCAGCGGACTGGCGCTGGGCTTCGAGGTGTCCGCCCGGCTCTCCCGGCCGGTGTGGAAGCGGGAACTGCTCGCCTCCGGCATCGACCCCGACCGCGCCGAGCGGATCTGCGACCGGATCAGCGCGAACTTCCCGACCTGGACCGAGGCGACGTTCCCCGGTCTCCTCGGCAACGTGGTGGCCGGCCGGATCGCCAACCGGTTCGACCTGCACGGCGTCAACCACGTCACCGACGCCGCCTGCGCCTCGTCGCTGGCCGCACTCTCCACCGCCCTGGGCGAACTCGCCCTCGGCAGCTGCGACCTGGTGGTGTGCGGCGGCGTGGACGTCATGAACGACATCACCATGTACGTCTGCTTCTCCAAGACACCGGCGCTCTCCCCCACCGAGGACTGCCGGCCGTTCGCGGCCGACGCCGACGGCACCATGCTCGGCGAGGCCGTGGTCATGTTCGCCCTGAAGCGGCTGGCCGACGCCGAACGCGACGGCGACCGGATCCACGCGGTGATCCGCGGCCTGGGCGCCTCCGCGGACGGCCGGAGCAAGGCCATCTACGCACCGCTCGCCACCGGCCAGGAGCGGGCACTGCGCCGTGCGTACGACGCGGCCGGTTACAGCCCCCGCGGCGTCGGACTGGTCGAGGCGCACGGCACCGGCACCAAGGCCGGGGACGCCGCCGAGTTCGCCGCGCTGCGCGAGGTGTTCCGGGACGGCGCGGGTGACGAGCGGCAGTGGTGCGCGCTGGGATCGGCCAAGTCGCAGTTCGGGCACACCAAGTCGGCCGCCGGTGCCACCGGGATGCTGAAGGCGGTGCTCGCCCTGCGCCACCGGGTGCTGCCGCCCACCATCAAGGTGACCCGCCCCAACCCGGACCTCGGCCTGCCCGACTCCCCGTTCTACCTGAACACCGCGGTCCGCCCGTGGGTCAGCGCCGGTGACGTGCCGCGCCGCGCCGGGGTCTCCAGCTTCGGCTTCGGCGGCACCAACTTCCACGTCACGCTGGAGGAGTACGTGCCTTCCGGCGGCGGCGGCCGGCCCGCCCGGCTCACCCCGGCCGCCGGCCACGAACTGGTGCTGTTCAGCGCCGCCACCCCCGGCGAACTGGCCGACCTGATCCGCCGTCCCCGGTCCGGCCGGCCGCTGGCGGCGACCGCGCGGGAGAGCCACGCGGCGTTCCGGGCCGAGCACGCGGCGCGGCTGGCCGTGGTGGCCGACGACGACACCGATCTGACCGGGCGCCTTGAGGCACTGGCGGACCGGGTCGCGGCCGGTGAGCCGTTCTCCGCGCCACGGGCCCACTTCGCCACCGGCACCGCCGACCCCGGGCGGATCGCGTTCCTCTTCCCCGGCCAGGGCGCGCAGTACGTCGACATGGGCGCCGCGCTCGCCGTCCACCACGCGCCCGCCCGGGACGCCTGGGACGCCGTGGCGGCGGTCCTCCCCGTACACCGGGAGGTGTTCCCGCCCCCCGCCTTCGACGACGAGGGGCGGGCCGCGCAGGAGGCCGCGCTGACGGCCACGGAGGTCGCGCAACCGGCGCTCGCCGCGCACGGTCTGGCCCTGCTGGCCGTCCTTGGCCGGCTCGGCCTCACGCCGGACTGCGTCGCCGGGCACAGCTTCGGCGAACTGACCGCCCTGCACGCGGCGGGCTGCTTCGACGCGGCCACGCTGGTCCGGCTGGCCCGTCGGCGGGGCGAGCTGATGCGGGACGCGGCCACCTCCCCCGGCGGGATGCTCGCGGTGCACGCGCCGCTGGAGCGGGTCGGGCCGGTGGCGGACGAGGTCGACGGCGTGTGGGTCGCCAACCACAACGCGCCCCGGCAGGTCGTGCTGGCCGGCACGGAGGAGGCGCTGGGCGCCGTGGCGGACCGGTTCGCCGGAGAAGGGGTGGTGACGCGCCGGCTCAACGCCGCCGCCGCGTTCCACAGCCCGGCGGTCGCCGCGGCCACCGAACCGTTCCGCCGCTTCCTGGACGACGTCGCGGTCCGTCCGCCGGGACCCGAGGTGTACGCGGGCGCCGACGCGGCACCGTACGGCCGAGACCCGGCCGCCGTACGCGACGGCGTCGCCGCGCAGCTGACCGCGCCCGTGCGGTTCCAGGACGTGGTGGAGGCGATGTACGAGGCGGGTGTGCGCACCTTCGTGGAGGTCGGCCCCGGCACCACCCTGACCGGCCTGGCCGACGCGGTCCTCGGCGACCGCCCGCACGAGGCGATCGCCCTGGACCGACGCGGACGCGACGCGCTGGCCGCCTTCTACGACGGGCTGGGGCGAGCGGCGGTGCGCGGGGTGCCGATGAACCTGTCGGAGCTGTGGGAGGGCGAGGGGGAGGGGGGCGGGCACGGGCCGTCGGCCCAGCGGGACGACACGGGTGCGGGAGAAGGTGGAGGGAAGCCGCGGATGACGGTTCTGATCAACGGGGGCAACCAGCGTGAGGCGGGGGACGGTGCGGCATCCGGTCGGCCGAGTGGTGCGGCCCCCGTCGTGAGCACGCCGACGCCGGCGCCCGCGCCGACGCCCACACCGGCGCCCGCGCCGGACCAGGGGCGTCCCCCGGTCGCGGCGCCCGCGGCCGTCCCTCCGCCCACCGAGTGGCTGTCGCTGCTCGCCGAGGCGCAGCGGCAGAGCGCGGAGGCGCATGCCACGTACCAGCGGGTGACCGCGGAGAACCACGAGCTGTATCTGCGTACGGCGCAGGCATCTATGGAGGCGCTCCTCGGGGCGGCCGGTGTCTCCGTGCCGGCGCAAGCATCGGCGCCGGCGCCCGTTCCCGCTCCCGCTGGGGGCGCGGCGCCGGTCGCGATGGCTCCGCCGCCGCGGATCGTGTCCGTACCGGCACCCGCACCGGCGCCCGAGGAGGAGGCCGGCCCGGTCACGGCGTCCGCGCCGGTACCGGCGCCGATGCCCATGCCGGCCCACGACCTTCCCGGCGTGTCCGCCCTGCCGACGGACATCGAGTCCATCGGCACGCTCCTGCTCGAGGTGGTCGCCGACCGGACCGGATACCCGGCGGACATCATCGACCTGGACATGGAGCTGGAGGCCGACCTGGGCATCGACTCGATCAAGAAGGTCGAAGTGCTGTCCCGGGTCCGGCAGCGCGTCGGTGAGCTGCCCGCCGCCGACCTGTCCGAGCTGGCCTCCCTGCGGACGCTGCGGGAGATCTCGGTCAAGGTGGCCGAGATGGCGGGCGTGGCGACGGCACCGGCCGCGACGCCGGACACTTCCACCGTCCCCGGCGTTCCCGTGCTCCCCGAGGCCCGGTCCGCCGCCGATCCGCCGGAGCCGGTCCGACGGGCGGTGCGTGCCGTGCCGCTGGCGCCGGCCGGGCTGGCCCTGGCCGGTCTGCGCGACCGGGAGGTCCTCGTCCTCGACGACGCGACCCCGGTGGGTCCGCTGCTCGTCGAGGCGCTCGCCGCGCACGGCGTGACGGCCCGGGTGGTGGCCCGCGTACCGCACGACGCGCGGTCGGTCGTCCTGCTGGACCGGGGCGACGACCCGGCGGCCGCCTTCGCGGTGGTCCGGGGACTGGCCGAGCGGCTGCGCGCGGACGGCGGCCTCCTGGTCACCGTGCAGGACACCGGCGGCGACTTCGGGCTGGGCGGAGCCGGTGACCACCCGGGCGGCGGCGGCCTGGCCGCCCTCGCCAGGACCGCCGCCCTGGAGTGGCCGTCGGCCGCCGTGAAGGCGATCGACTGCGCGCGCACCGGCCGCGACGACCGGGAGGTCGCGGCCGCGCTCGCCGCCGAACTGACCGCCGGCGGACCGGCGGTCACGGTCGGCCTGCCCGCCGGCGGCGGCCGGGTGGTTCCGCTGCTCCGCCCCGTCGCCCACGGCCCGTCCCTCCCCCGGGTCACCGCGGACTCGGTGATCGTGGCCACCGGTGGCGCGCGCGGGGTGACCGCCGAGGCGCTCCGCGCGCTCGCCGCCGCCCACCGTCCGAAGCTCCTCCTCCTCGGCCGTACCGAACTCACCGACGAACCGCCCGGGTCGGACGGAGCCGACGACGAGGCGTCGCTCGTCCGGTCGCTCGCCGCGGGTCCCCGCCCCGGCACACCGGCCGACCTGGCCGCCGAGGCACGGCGGGTACTGGCCGTACGGGAGATCCGGCAGACCCTCCACGCACTGCGGCAGACCGGTGCGCAGGCGCGCTACCTGGCCGTGGACACCCGCGACGAACCCGCGCTGCGGGCCGCGCTCGCGGAGGTACGGCGGGAGTGGGGGCCGGTCACCGGGGTGGTGCACGGCGCCGGAGTGATCGCCGACCGGCTGCTCGGGGACAAGACCGACGAGCAGTTCGCGCGGGTGTACTCCACCAAGGTCGACGGAGTGCGCGCGCTGCTGGCCGCCACCGCCGACGATCCCCTCGCCCTGCTGGTGGCGTTCACGTCCGTGTCCGGGGTGTTCGGCAGTCCCGGGCAGGCCGACTACGCGATGGCGAACACCGCCGTCGACCACCTGCTCTCCGCGTACGCGGCCGGGCACCCCGGCTGTCTGACCCGTTCGCTGGCGTGGGGGCCGTGGGCCGGCGGCATGGTCACCCCGGCGCTCGCGGAGCGGTTCCGCGCTGCCGGGATCGGGCTGATCGAACCGGCCGCCGGTGCGCGGGCGTTCGTGGCCGAACTGGCCGACGCGGACGGTCCCACCCGGGTGGCGGTGCTCGCCGGGGCACCGCGGGAGGGCCTCGCCGAGACCACACCGACCGCGACCGCCACCGCCACCGCCGAGGTGACCGTCGGGCGGCCCGCGTACGCGCTCCTCGACGACCACCGGATCGACGGGACGGCGGTCGTCCCGGTCGCCGTCCTGGTGCACTGGTTCACCGGGCTGGCCCGGTCCCGGCGGCCGGAGAGCGGCCCGGTCGTCCTGCGCGACGTGCGGGTACTGCGCCGGATCGACCTGCCAGGACAGCGGGAGCGGACACTGCTGCTGCGCGGCCGGCCGGACCCGGCGGAGCCCTCGTCGCCGGGCGGCCTCGCCGTCGAACTCACCTCCGCGGGAACGCCGTACGCCGGTGCCGTGGTCGTCACCGGCCCGCCCCCGGCCCCGTACCCCGGCTCCTGGGACGGCCCGGAACAGGCCGAGCCGCTGCCGGAGCCGTACGACGGGCGGGTCCTCTTCCACGGTCCGGCGTTCCGGGTGCTGGACGAGGTACGGCTCTCCGCCGCCGGCGGCCGGGCCGTGCTCCGCGCCCCGGCCGCCGCCGAGCCGTGGCGGGCCGTGCCCTGGACGGTGGACGTCGCCGCGCTGGACGGCGCGCTCCAGCTCGCCGTCGCCTGGGCCGCGCGGGACGGTGCCGGGGCCGCGCTGCCGATGTCGCTGCGGGAGTGCCGGATCCACCGGGGCGGTGCGGAGTGGGGTGCGGCGCGCGTCGTCGTCTCGGCGCGGCGGGCGGACGGGGCGTCCGCCGAGTGCGACGCGGCGGTCCTGGCCGACGACGGCACTCCGCTGGCCGAACTCCTCGGCGTGGAACTGATCCGCCGCCCTGAGCCGACGGGTCGGTGAGCGAGGGGATGGGCCCGTTCGAACCGGTCGCGATCGTCGGGCGCGGCTGCGTGCTCCCCGGTGCGCTCGACCCGGGGACGTTCTGGGACAACGTCGTCGCCGGGCGGTCCGCGCTCTCCGCCGTGCCCGACGGGCTGTGGGGCGTGCCGCCGTCCCGGGTGCTGGGGGCGCCCGGTGAGCCGGACCGGGTCTGGACCGACACCGGAGGGTACGTCCGCGGTTTCGACGCGGTGTTCGACCCGGCCGGGTTCGCGCTGACCCCGGCCGAGATCGCCTCGCTGGACCGGGTGTTCCGCTGGGTGCTGCACGCCGGCCGGCAGGCGCTCCGCGAGGCGGGCGGCCCGGCCGACCTCGGCCGCGCCGGTCTGGTCCTGGGCAACCTGGCCTACCCGACCACGGCCATGGCCCGGTTCGCCGAACACGTCTGGCTGTCCGGCCAGGACCGGCCCGCGGGGGCCGGCGGGCTCGTCGGTGCCGGGTCCCGGCCGGACCCGCGGAACCGGTTCGGCGGCGGGCTCCCCGCGCACCTGGCCGCCCGCGCGCTCGGTCTCGGCGCCGGCGGCTACGCGCTGGACGCCGCCTGTGCCTCGTCGCTGTACGCCGTGAAGCTGGGCTGCGACCGGTTGCGGGACGGCGAGGCCGACCTGGTGCTGGCCGGTGCGGTGGCCGCCGCCGACAACCTCTTCGTCCATCAGGGGTTCTGCGCGCTGACCGCGATGAGCAGGTCAGGGCGGAGCCGTCCCTTCCACCGGGACGCGGACGGGCTGGTACCCGCCGAGGGCGCCGTCCTGTTCGCGCTGGTCCTGCTCCGCGACGCGCTCGCCCGGGACCTGCCGGTGCTGGGTGTGATCCGGGGCATCGGGCTGAGCAACGACGGTGCCGGCGGTGGTCTGCTGGCCCCGGACCGCGCCGGGCAGGAGCGCGCCGTGCGGGCCGCGTACGCCGCGGCGGGGGTCGCGCCGGAGACGGTCTCGCTGGTCGAGTGCCACGCGCCGGGTACGCCCGGCGGGGATCTCACCGAGGCACTGGTGCTGCGCGAGGTGTTCGGCGGCGCGGCCGACGTGCCGATCGGCTCGGTCAAGTCCAACCTGGGGCACCCGCTGACGGCGGCCGGCGGCGCCGGGCTGCTGAAGGTCCTCGGCGCGCTCGACGCCGGGGTGCGGCCGCCCACCCTGCACGCGGACGCGCCTCTGGACGCCCTCGCCGGAACGCCGCTGCGGCTGCTGCGGGAGGCCGAGGAGTGGACGGGTGCGCGCCGGGCGGCGGTCAGCGCGTTCGGGTTCGGCGGGGCCAACGCACACGTGGTGGTGGACGCGTGGCCCTCCGGCACACCCGCACCACCCCCTCCACCTCCCGGACCCGTCGCCGCGACCCCCGCGTCCGTCCCCCCGCCGGCGCCGCCGGAGGGGACCGTGGCCGTCGTCGCGGTCGGGGCTCGGGTCGGGGGCGGGGCCGGTTTTCCGGATCTGTGCCGGGCGGTGCTGGCCGGTGCGACCGATGCCGGGCCCCGCCGCACCATCGAGGTCGTCCTCGCCGGGCTGCGGTTCCCACCGGCCGACCTCGCCGAGGCGCTGCCGCAGCAGGTGCTCGCGCTGGAGGCGGCCCGCGAGGCCGCCGCCGGCACCCGGCTGCCCGCCGACCGGACGATGGTCCTGCTCGGCATGGGCCCGGACCCGGAGGCCGCGCGCTGCCACGCCCGCTGGCGCGCGCCCGGCTGGGACACCGGCACCGGCGGGCCCGCCCCGACACCCGACTGGCCGGACGCGGTCCGCGCGCCCGTCGTCCCGGAGACCGTGCCCGGCACGATGCCCAACCTGGTGGCCAACCGGATCAACGTCCAACTGGGGCTGCGCGGCCCCGGTCACGTCGTCTGCGCCGAGCAGGCGTCCGGCCTGGTCGCCCTGGAGCTGGGCGCGCGGGCCCTGCGCGCCGGGGAGGCCGACGCGGTGCTCGCCGGCGCGGTCGACCTGTCCCACGAGCCGGTGCACGAGGCGGCGTCGCGCGCGCTGGGTGACGACCGGCCCGCCGGTGACGCGGCCGTCGTCCTGGTCCTGAAACGGCTGTCCGACGCCGTGCAGGACGGCGACGAGATCCTGGCCCTGCTGGACCACGGCCCGGACGACGCCGGCACCCCGGCCGCCCTGCTGATCGGGGACGGCGGAGACGACAGTCACCTCGGGGACGCCGACGGCTCCGGCCGTGCCGCCCTCCGCTTCGACCCCGGTCGGTCGTTCGGCGTGGCCCACGCCGCCCACGGCGCGCTCGCCGTCGCGGTGGCCGTGATCGCCGTACGGCACCGGGCCGTGCCGCGTACGGGCGCCCCCGCGCTGCCGGCCGACGAGCCGTTCAC